>NZ_JARPLU010000228.1:0-5937 GCF_032349615.1 Limnospira sp. PMC 1279.21
CTTCTGACGCACCCTACTACTGTGGTGCGTCAGTATCAATCATCCGGTTATCAGCGAGGTTGACGGCTTCTGACGTACCCTACTATTGATCACCTCTCAAAGTCCCTCTCCCTCTGTGGGAGAGGGATTTAGGGTGAGGGCAATGTATTAAGCGACTGGTGAACAAGCTGTATCAATCATCGGGTTATCAGCGAGGTTGACCGCTTCTGACGTACCCTACTGGGTCAGATCTGCTATGATTAGGGTGGCTTTTCGGTGGTCTTGATATGGGATCTGTGGTTTCTGGTTCACGAGCAACTATTAAATACTTGAAAGAACCTACGTCAATGGCTTGGGTTCAACAGGCGATCGCTAATTTGGATATCATCCTACTTGACCACTCCCACTGTGAACGTAAGGCGGCGGGAGTAGCCTTGAATTTGATGTTTCGTTATCCCTCTAGTACCCAATTGGTGCGAATGTTAACAGCGATCGCTCAAGAAGAATTACAGCATTTTGAACAGGTAAATCAGTGGCTCGAAAAACTACACATTCCCATGCGATCGCTTCCCTCTCCCCCCTATGGCGCGGGTTTGAATCGCCATGTCCGCCGAGAAGAACCACACAGAATGCTTGATTTATTATTGGTTTCTGGATTGATAGAAGCCCGCAGCCATGAACGTTTGGGCTTATTGTCTGAATATTGTCCCGATCCAGAATTGGCTAAGTTTTATCGCGGTTTGATGGCTTCCGAAGCGCGTCACTATGGCATTTATTGGGTGTTAGCAACTACTTATTTTGAACAGGAAACCGTTAGCCAAAGACTAGAGGAATTGGCTACTATTGAAAGCCAACTCCTTTCCACACTACACCCGGAACCCCGGATTCATAGTTAGTCTCTGCCCAATTCTCCGACTTCTTAACTGATTATATCACCGAATTAACGGTTATGAGAAAAGTATATAAAGATTTTATAATTCGTTCCTGGGAATCAGGCGATCGCCAAGTTGTTCAAGACTTAATCGCCTCAGTATTAGCTGAATATCGCTTAACTTGTGAACCGGAAGGCGCTGATATCGATGTCTGGGAAGTCGAAAAGTATTATCTTAATAATGATGGGGAATTTTGGGTAGTCGAACAACATCAAAACCTAGTCGGAACTGCTGCTTATTATCCGATTAATCGTGGTACAAATGCCGTGGAAATTCGGAAAATGTATTTACAGCCACAGGTCCGAGGTCTAGGGTTAGGCAAATATTTATTAACCCAATTAGAACAAGAAATTAACAGACGAGGATTTCA
The DNA here is from genome assembly GCF_032349615.1 of Limnospira sp. PMC 1279.21. Taxonomy (NCBI): domain Bacteria; kingdom Bacillati; phylum Cyanobacteriota; class Cyanophyceae; order Oscillatoriales; family Sirenicapillariaceae; genus Limnospira; species Limnospira sp. PMC 1279.21. Next base: position 1,282 of record NZ_JARPLU010000228.1, read on the forward strand.
GGAGATTTGGATTGAAACTGCGACGGTTTTAAGGGAAGCCGTGAAACTCTATGAACACCATGGCTATGAACCGACAACGGGAGTAGAAACTCGACGATGCGATCGCATTTACAAAAAAACTTTGCCTTGACCAACCCGGCGGCGGTTGTAAACCGGACACTCAGCCTTTCCGGTAGAGTCCGCAGTTTTCCCGCCGCCAAAGCTAACAATTGGTCAATTAGCGGAACATACTACTAACGGAACTATCTTCGTGAATGCGCCAGATAGTTTCACCAAGTAAATTAGCAACCGATAACACAGTCAGCTGATCAAAAGTTTTATCCGGGGAAGCTGGGATAGTGTTAGTCACAATCACTTCCTCCAAAACCCCCGTAGACAGACGTTCAATAGCTGGGTGAGAAAACACCGCATGGGTAGCACAGGCATAAACCTGCCTAGCACCCTCTTCCCGGAGGAGGCGAGCGCCTTCGCTAATAGTCCCGGCTGTGTCAATCATATCATCGACCAAAACGGCTGTTTTGCCTCTAACGTCACCAATGACATTGAGAACCTCTGCTACATTATGAGACTGACGGCGCTTATCAATAATCGCCAGGGGTGCGTCATTGAGTTTTTTAGCAAAAGCTCTGGCACGAGCCACACCTCCGACATCTGGAGATACTACGACAATATCAGATAGTTGTTTACTAGCTAGGTAGTTTAAAATAACAGGTGAACCATAAACATGGTCGAAGGGAATATCAAAATATCCTTGAATTTGTGCCGAATGCAAGTCCATGGCTAAAATCCGACTCGCACCAGCTTGGGTGATTAAATTAGCGGTCAGTTTGGCTGTAATCGATTCGCGGCCAGCGGTTTTGCGGTCTGCCCTAGCATAGCCATAATAGGGTATTACGGCGGTAATTTGCCTAGCAGAGGCTCGACGACAAGCATCAATCATAATTAGGAGTTCCATCAAGTTGTCGTTGACTGGATGACAACAGGGTTGAATTAGGTAGACATCACAGCCTCGAATGGACTCCTGAATTTGGATGTAAAGTTCTCCGTCCGCAAACTGCTTGCGAACCATTGGCCCCAAATCAATGCCCAGATAGCGACTCACTTCGGTGGCTAAACCTGTATTGGCAGAACCTGAAAACAATCGTAGTCGATTGTGGTCGGTCATTAGTGCCTCAGAATGAGGAAGGGGTAGAGTAGCAGAACGGATCACGGCATTTCCTCGCAGTTCATTCCTAGTTATTTTACCATTATTCAGTAGCCTAGGAAACAGTTAAATTGGCTATCATTCACGGGTAACTCCCCTTATCAAAGGATCGGAACAGGTGGCGACGGTTGTTGATGATATGCTCAACCAAGTTGGGGCGAGCTTGGCTCAACATATAGGTTATGGGTAAATTGATTCAGACCAGACTAGACGAAATAATACAGCGACGGAAAGGGAAGGTTCACGGAAACATGGTTAAAAATGTTGTTAAACACAAATGAGGGGGGCACAATCAAGACTTTTTGACGGCTTCGCTTTGATTTATCTGTTAATTTGTAACCTATGACAAGTATCAATTCTATGCAATCGGCTATTCCACTAGGGACTGTTTTACAAAATCGCTACCGCTTGATCAGGGTTTTGGGTCAGGGGGGGTTTGGCTTAACTTATCTGGCTGAAGATCTTGGTCGCTTTAATGAGTATTGCGCGTTAAAGGAATTTACCCCGGTGCAAATGGGGACCTATGCTTGGGAAAAGTCTAAAGAACTATTTAGGCGGGAAGCTCAGGTGCTTTACCAAATCCAACACCCGCAAATTCCCAAATTTGGGGCGGTTTTTGAGGAAAATCAGCGCTTGTTTTTGGTTCAAGACTATGTGGAGGGTCAAACCTATTATGCGCTGCTCAAGGACCGGAAAAATGCCCCGGTGGGTCAACCTCGCACTTTTGCTGAGGCTGAGGTGATAACTTTCCTTCAGGAAATGCTACCGGTTTTGGAACATCTCCATGGTCTCAATATTATTCATCGCGACATTTCCCCGGATAATATTATCCGTCGCGATCGCGATCAGCTCCCGGTTTTGATTGATTTTGGGGTAGTTATTGAACAGGCGACTTATATTCAGTCTCCGGGTCTAACTCAGCCGGTGGGTCAAACTAGGGTGGGAAAATTGGGTTATGCTCCTGCTGAACAAATGCAAATGGGGAAGGTTTCCCCCAGCAGCGATTTGTACGCTTTGGCGGTAACGGCGATTTTTCTGCTGACTGGACGAGAACCGCAAGATTTAATTAACCAACAAAATTTAACCTGGATGTGGGAACCTTGGGCGACTGTCACCCCTCAACTGGCGACGGTTCTCAATAAAATGTTGAGCCGTAATCCTGGCGATCGCTATCAGTCAGCTAGGGAAGTACAACAGGCTCTCAATAATCTCTCTGGAATTGTACCGACTCCCCCCACTACTGACCCGAATTTATCAGGACTCAAAACTCTGGCGGTGGGATCTCCTGTCTCTATGCGATCGGGGTCTAATCATCAAACTACTCCGGTGATATCTACCCCTTCCCTTCAGTCTTTCTGGAATAACCCAGTTGCTGTTATGGCGGCGGGAATTGCTGTGGCTATCATCGCGGGTTATGGGTCTTGGAGTTTGGTCAGCTATCTACTAAACTCTACCGGGTCAACTTCAGACCCAGACCCCATTACTAATGTTGAAACGGAACCTAGACCTAGACCTAGACCGGAACCTAGACCTAGACCGGAACCTAGACCTACGACACCACCAGAATCTGAGTCACAACCACAACCACAACCACAACCACAACCAGAACCGGAACCGGAACCGGAAGTCTCAACTAGACGCTTAGATATTGCTGCGGGAGATACTACTGTTGTTGAAGGGGCGATCGCCGCGAACCAACTATCTGAATATGTCCTCTCGGCTACGGAAGGACAACAGCTTTATCTCTCTGTTACTGGGGATGGTGTTTTACTGACATTACTCGGACCTGACAACAACCCGGTTAATTCCCGCGCGACTGGGGTATCAATTTGGCAGGGTCCTTTATTTGCTGATGGTGACTATACCATTATCCTGGAAACTCTCCCAGGATTGTCTGAGACTGCATACACCCTAGAGTTGGAATTGATTAACTCTTTACCTCCCATCATTCCACAACCACAACCACAACCACAACCACAACCACAACCACAACCACAACCACAACCACAACCGGAACCTATACCGGAACCTATACCGGAACCGGAACCTATAGCGGAACCGGAACCAGAACCGGAACCCAAGCCGGAACCGGAACCCAAGCCGGAACCGGAACCTATAGCGGAACCGGAACCGGAACCCAAGCCGGAACCGGAACCGGAACCCAAGCCGGAACCTATACCGGAAAACCAAGAGAGGAATCTTGATCTGAGTGGGAACCCTAAACCATCGGAAAAATCGCCAACTTTTTTCCCGGAACCAGAGGCGGAGGTGGATGGTATGGGGAATAATGAGGTTAAGAATCTTGACAAATTAATCGCGCCATACTAACTGTGAAAAATACCCTGCTGATTACTGCAACTGATACGGAAGCCGGAAAAACGGTTTTAACTAGCGCGTTAATTGCCTATTTTGACAGTTACCAAAAGTCCCTGAGTTGGGGTGTACTCAAACCAATTCAATCGGGAATAGGCGATCGCGAATTGTATCAACGCCTATTTTTACGCGAAGAGTCCCTAGAGGCGATCGCACCGATTTATTTTGATGCACCCCTCGCCCCCCCCTTGGCGGCGGAAAAGGAAAATCGCCGGGTAGAACTTAATCAGGCTTGGTCAGCTTTGGTCAACCTTCAGCAACAGCGAGATTTTGTCCTGGTGGAAGCCTTGGGCGGTTTGGGTTCTCCTGTCACTAGGGAATTGACTGTGGCTGACTTGGCGCGGGATTGGGCTTTACCGACGGTTTTGGTGGTTCCTGTGCGACTAGGGGCGATCGCTCAGGCTGTGGCTAATGTGGCCCTCGCTAGACAGGCTAAAGTAAATTTGCGCGGCATTGTCCTTAACTGTCTTCAACCCACAGAACCCCAGGATGTTGAGAATTGGACTCCGGCGGATCTGATTACCTCCCTCACCCAAATTCCGGTTTTGGGTGTGATTCCCTATTTGGACAATCCTACAGACCTACAACAATTAGCCCCAGTCGCCGCCCAATTAGATTTAGAGGCGATTGTGCCGATCCGATGGGCGGCAAATCCTTGTCTATCAGGGGTTTGAGGAAATCTCAAAAAAAGTTTGATTTAGGGGTTGACATTTCCTGAACTATCCCCTACTATTAATAACTGTGCGAGAGAGAGAAGCGGCGAAAACGCTAAAGCGATCGCAACCAGAGAGAGATTTTAGGGCTTTCCTGGTGTCTATGGCTCAGTGGAACCACACCGATCCATCCCGAACTCGGATGTGAAACGCTGAAACGGCGAAGATACTTGGCGGGTAGCTGCCTGGGAAAATAGCAAGATGCCAGGATAATTATGAACTAGGACTTCCCGCCAGTGGTAAACGGTAGGAGGTCCTAGTTTGTTTTGATGGGGTATAGAGCAGATGCTAATCTGATACATTTACGCGACATTTTTCCGGTTGTTCCCGGACAATGCAACGATAGCACTATTACCCGTTAAGGTC
>NZ_JARPLU010000229.1:0-5829 GCF_032349615.1 Limnospira sp. PMC 1279.21
AGACTTAATCACGCGGGATTGTAGGAGTCCAGTAGCTTGGCTAATTTGCTTTATATCCTGATTCGGGCAACTTCTGAGACATCTCAAGACATCCTGATCATCCCAGCCTGGATCAAACGGCTCTGGATTTTCAAGTTCCGTCACCCTGGGTGACGAAATTGCTAAGGAAAGCTGCCCCGGTGTGGATTGTCTTTTCATCGGCCGGACCCCCTGCCATCATCATCTCCGGTGGTGATAGCTCGAGTATTTATAGCCAAAATTGCCAATTGTGAGTTTTTGGCTATGCTGCGAACCAGGAAAAGCCTTGTCACAAAAGGACGATTGTCATAAATTAGGGCGCTTACTATATCAATATCACAGGCGATTCGGGAAAAAGCGGCGTAATCCTTTTTAACCAGGTCTCGAAGTTCCAGCACTTCGGACTCAAGTTCCCGCACTTTAGACTCAAGTTCCAGCACTTCTGGGGGAACGGTCGGGATGGTATCAGTAATCTGATGAGCGATCGCCGACACCGGGGCAGGTGATTTTTTAACTTTTTCGTCACCCTGGGTGACGGAATTGGTGGCTTGATGCGCGGCGGTTTTGTCACCGGTGATAGTTTGGGGATTAGAGTTCTGTCTGTTCATGGCTAATATAATGCTTGAGGGTTTTGCCAAATGCCGAAAGAAAAAACACCCCCCACTGGCATGAGGGGCGCTTAAATTATTCGGACACCTGCTGGAGAACTTCCTGCCGGATTTTCTCCATCTGCTCTTTCATTTGAGACTGATACTCTCTGTTCGCTAGTAGCCGTTGCTCTAGTCGCGCTTCATGGCTTTTGACATAAGAATCAAATCCAGCGAACAGCTCCTCCAACAGGTCTAAGATTTTCCCGCCTGTTCCGAGGTGATGACACCCCCCTGGCTGGAAATAATCCCCCTGGCAATTTGCTCGATCAGTTCTGAACGGTTCAGAGTCAACTCTGTAGCCATCTGATCCAACAACTTGACCGCTGTTTCCGTCAATGTCATTGTGACAGCCTTCTTCTTCTCCCCGTACAAAACGTTGGGAGTCCGATGCTGATAGGGTTTGCTCTTTTTCATGTTCCTTGTCCACAACCTCTCCAAAAAAAATATCATAAATATATTTACATTTTTATATTTACCATGTTATCTTAGATTCATGCAACCTAAATATATTTAAGTTGCGTCGCACCTCTATCACCTGCGGCCAACTGAGGAAAAGGGGGTAGGCGGCTCTCCCGGTGGATCTGGGACAGCGATCGCATTAATTGCGAACTACGAGCGCCTCTTTTAACTCACTTCCTGCGGCCACTATTCGAGCGAGAGAGATAAAAAGCCGGATATTGAGAGCGGGGAAGTTGATAGATGTAAGCGATCGCCATGAGGTTGGTTAAGCGATCGCACCAGTCAACCCTATATATAAGGTCAAAGCCTATGGTGAATAGAAAAGCTAAGGCCGCAGAATTGCCTAGCGGGTTTCACCGCCTAGACAAAAAACATCAGCGGATCTTCTTGGTTACTTGTTTAGCTTGGATGCTGGCAGACCGACAAGTTGCGGCTAACGGGCAGCAACAAATCGGACGGCATTTAAGAAGGACTGCTCAAACAACTGTGTTCAAACTATCTGATGAGGAGGTAGCCCACTACATTGCAGAAATAGAGGATTCCCTACAGCGGAATCCCCAACTAGCCGGACCCATTGGTTTGGTGTTCAAAGTTCACAACTCGTAATTCCAAAAGGAAGGGGGAAACCCGAAATTTCCCCCTACCCACCATCGTCCTTTAGCAAAAGGAATTTGAATATGAGCGATCCTAATTCGCCCCGTTCAGTCATCAGTATAACATCTGATGCTGCTACGGGTCAACTCAACTTGTCCGAATCACTAACACCAGAGGAGGTTTTTGCCTACCTGAGTTTAATCAGCAAAATGCTCGAATATACACCCGATGAATTGGAGGAAATCCTATGGAAACACCAGACAGAAGAGAGATTCCGCTCTCCCATTCTGCCGTTTCCGACACAGCAAAATCCGTCCTTTTAGCATTGCTGCAAAATCCTAGCCTTGTCTATGAGTTGCCATTAACAACTCAGCAGGTTGGTCGGCTGCTAAAGGAAAGCTGGTATCTCGCCAATGAAATGCTGGCAACTTACCAGAGGAGTAATGGGGATGAACTGAGAGCGATCGTTTTAAGCGGTCGCCCTAACGAGGAGGTGAAAAACTACGATGTCAACTAGCCCCAGTAACGACCCGTTTGCACGGATCAAACTTCAGGCTGCGGCTACTTCCAATCAGGAGCTAACCCGTTGCCTACAACAAATGATTGAAGTTCTGGAGTCACAAAACCCCGACTACAGACAAGTTAGAAGTCAACTGCTTAGGGCTACCTGCCTGAGTTATGAAGTAGTGCGACATCTCGACGCTGCCGGCTTGAGTATTGGTCACTAAATAAAAGGGCTTGGGGCTGCTTACCTCAAGCATTCCCCAAGCAAGCCAGTCAGGAGTTTCTGATGCGAGAGTTATGCGAGCGATCGCTTTCTCTTACTCACCATTGGCGCTTAATCATAGCACCATCTGACTGGTTAATGCTAGACGTGCGCGCGCCGTGAGGATATAGGCGATCGTCTCTATCCCCATCTGGATAGATAGGCGATCGCTTCCCCCCCCGGTGTCCGCCAATCAGTTACACCAGCAATCTGGAGACAGAAAGGATGAAAAAATTAACCAACGAACAGAAAGTCGCTCAACTTAGTATCTTGCTGCAACACTTAGAACCCAAAGCCTTAAACACATTGCACAAATCGTTTTTGGATCGGTTTAATCAGGAGATTGCAGTCAACCCCCAAAAGCAGTATGTGAAAAAAATGCTTGATGCGATCGAGAACGGGGAAGTTGTCGCTAACCATGAATCAAGCGCGGGCGATCGCCTTCTCATTTCTATGGCTTGGCAGATGTTCTCGGCTAGTCCATCTGTCCAGGAGTCACTATCCTTTGATGAGTTTACCCAACAAGCGCTTGCATCCTACGCGGTTGCTGCCCTAAAAAAAACTAAGTGTTTCTTAGAAATAGCCAATACCTTTATCGCCGAAGACCATGGAGAATCTGGAGAATGAAATCTACTTAGGCGGCCTGCTAGATATCGCCGCCAGTATTGAAGATTACGCCGAGAGGATTAATGTTCGCCTTGATGGTTTTTCGAGGGAAAAGCCAGAACATCTAGCCGAAGTGATTGGTTATCTACAACTAATCAAAGACCTAACCACTCAAGGATTAAAGGAGGCTAAAAAATTGTGACCAATGACCGCGACCATCTGGACGAACAATTGAGGCGACTGCCAGGGTTTAAGGAAGAAATCTTAGATATCAGCTACATGGTGAGGAAACTTTACTATGACATCGACCAGATTTTTAGCTACTGCTTTAGCGACAAACTCACTAAACCTTACGCCCAAAAGCAATTTCTCAACAAACTAGAGAAATTTGTTACCAACACCCAGGAAGCCGGAAAACTCATTCCCCAACTCATTGAAAAAATTGGAGGCTCTGATGATGAATAGCACAAACCAGCGAAACCCACAAACCCAATACACCAAACAGCTAAAAGAGGAAGTCTTAAAGTCCATTGAAAACATTAGCGTACAGGTTTCCTCTTTGTGGTTAAAAGCCCAAGTCCCGAACCCCGATGAACCCTTAACCAGGGAAAACATCAGTAACTACTTGGAACAGCTAGCACGGGCTGTGAAAGTAGAAGCCAACAACTACAGCGAGAATCTTCCCGACAATGAGGATAAACATTCCCCTTACGAATGGGTCGATTTGACAGTAGATGCAACCTCGCTTATGGACTGTTTATTAAAAGCTAAGGCAAGTATTGATAACACCATTGCTCATCTAAGAGTTATCGATTTTGCCACTAACGTTAAACCATACCAAGATGTTGACAGTTACGCAGCATACCTTAACTACTGCCATGAGCGAATTTCTACAGACTTGGAAAATGCACTTGCTGAATTAGAAGATCTAGATTTCACCGCCTGATGAGTCCTGACCGGTAAAGGACGAAACTTCCTCCCGCCGCTGGGGGGAAGTCGCGGATAACCGGGTGATTCCCTCCGCATTGATGACTAGCCCCCCACCTGGAAACGGGAGGGAAACCTCCCCAAGTTTTTACTGGGGGCAGAAGTCAGCAATCATTTCTAGCTGGGTTCCAACCCCAGCAGTCGAAGCGAGTTTACTCCCCCGGATAGAATGGGCGAAAGCCGTAACAGCTTCTTGGGAGTGATTTTCCACCATACTTAACAGGAAAAATGAATAGTTTAATAGTAGGCCTTGACGTTAGTTCGTCGTGGTGCGATGCCGTGTGGCTGGAATCGATGCCAACCGGTGCCGTGCGGGATTTTTTCGACTCCCCAGCATTTGCTGAGTGCCACCGAAAACTGGAAGCGAACGCGAAGTCTATCCAGTTTCTGGTATCTTTGGAGCCGTCTGTCGTGGTATTAGAGCCGACTGGAACTTATAGCAGGTTCTGGATTGACTCTCTCCATCGGGAAGGAATCCCAGTCTTGAAAGCGGATCAAACCATGATCAAGGACAGTCGGAAAAGCTATGGGGGAACTTCCAACAAATCTGACCCCTATGATGCCCTCATCATGGTGATTACTTACTTTCAGCACTACCAAACCAATTATGATCGCAGGTATTGGGTACGGGAGCGGCCGCCAGCGGTTGCCAAAATTGAGCAATGCCTGAGAGATATTCAGTCCTTTACCAAGCGCCGCACTCAAGTCATAAACCAAGCCAAGTCGCGGCTGGTCTATGAATTCCCAGCTAGGGCTAAAGTTCAAGTAAAAAGAGAAGCTGGGAGCCTAGATCCGGACAAACTGCCAGCTTGGTGGGGTTGGGCTTGTGGCTGGACTTCCCAAGGTAGTTGGGAAATTCCCAAAGGGGTTAAAACCAAGTTTGACAATGAATACGCGAAAGCGATCGCGGCGGGTGAAGGGACTGGCATTAGTGTAGTGACTGCCCGACTAGCCCAACAGATTTGTATGTGGCATCAGTCGGAGGCAATGGTAGAGCAGGAGATGCTCGGCTACCTGAACCTTCCAGAATTTGATTGTTACCACCGGGTGTTTGATAAGTTCGGTTTTGGTTCCCGCGAACGAGGCTGGCTGCTCACTCGGATCGTACCCTTTGATGAGATGTTTAAATGCCTTCCCAAGTCTAAAGCCATGCGACGATTCCGGCAGTTGTGCGGGTTGGGGGCTACTCAAGTGCAATCTGGGCAGGCTGACACTCGTAGCAGTTTTACCGGAAGTAAAGAGGCGCGATCAACCTTGCATCAGTTTGTTGTACGGGCAATCGAGAAGGGGACTCATCGCGAACAGAAACCGGGTGGAGGTGCGATCGCGACGACCCCCTACGATTGCCTTTCCAAATCACCAGAGGCTCAGTCTCTTAGACTCTACTGGGTGACTAGAGCATACCACAAAGGGAACAAAGTTTCCGGGGCGGCGCTCAAGGCTGCCAGGAATGCCACATCCAGAAAGCTGGCTGAGACTTTATTTAAGGCTCTGTGGGATATGCGATAATCTACTTCATTCATAGTCTTATTACAAAGCCCCGCTAACTAATTGTCTCGGCGGGGCTTTTTATTGTTCAAAGTTTGGGGGTAGGATAGAACTGATACTGACAGAGTTACGTCCTGTTAGCAGATTAACTGAACATTGCTTGACAATACTCAACAATCAGTCTAAGCTAGATAAGTACACAACCAGCGAGCTAAATGCCGAAATATACATCACCGAGTGAAACGGCTCAATACTTTGGTT
>NZ_JARPLU010000023.1:0-11866 GCF_032349615.1 Limnospira sp. PMC 1279.21
GTGGCTCAAAAGTGTTCCGATGTCCTGAGTGCGGGTTCACTCTACCACGGGACTGAAACGGTGCTTTTGGAATCTTTCTAAAAGCTTTGCGGGATACCGCCTCTGTTATCTTTACGGGTAATAGTGCTATCGTCGCATTATCCGGGAACAACCGGAAAAATGTCGCGTAAATGTATCAGACAGGAAAAGGAGAATTTATGACGCAGCCTCTTATCCCTATCGATCAATGTCCAATTCAGATTGAGGACGATCGCACAGGTACAAATGTGGAAACTCTCAAACGGGCTTTTGCAGATAACCTGTTTTATCTTCAGGGTAAGTATGAGTCCCTGGCTACCCAGGATGACTTTTATATGGCTTTGGCTTACACTTTGCGCGATCGCCTCCTGAGTCGTTGGCTAAAGACCATGAAAACTTACATGGAGAAAGATGTTAAGGTAGTTTACTACCTCTCCGCTGAGTTTCTCATGGGTCGCCACATGGGTAATAGTCTGATTAACCTCCATCTTTATGATCGGGTACGTCAGGCCGTCGAAGAGTCTGGGTTAGACTTGGATGAAATCCTCGAACATGAACCCGACCCCGGCTTGGGTAATGGCGGTTTGGGGCGGTTAGCCGCTTGCTTCGTCGATTCCTTGGCTACTCTGGAAATTCCCGCTGTGGGTTATGGTATTCGCTACGAATTTGGGATTTTTACCCAGGCGATCCGCGATGGATGGCAAGCAGAAGTCCCTGATAAATGGTTGCGCTTTGGTAATCCTTGGGAAATTGCCCACCCTGACCAAGCCGTTGAGGTGAAATTGGGGGGCCATACCGAAATGTACCATAATGAAAAGGGAGAGTATAAGGTTCGTTGGATTCCCGCTAACCGGGTAGTCGGGATTCCCTATGATACTCCCGTTCCCGGTTATGATACTAATACGGTTAATCCCCTGCGTTTGTGGCGGGCTGAGGCTTCTGATGATTTCAATTTTGATGCCTTCAATGCTGGCAACTATGATGGCGCGGTCGCTGAAAAAATGCGATCGGAAACTATCTCTAAGGTGTTATACCCCAACGATAACACCCCCCAAGGTAAGCAATTGCGACTAGAACAACAGTTTTTCTTTGTTTCTTGTTCCCTACAGGATATTATCCGCACTCACCTACTGCGACATCCTAGCCTGCATAATCTTCATGATACCGCCGCTATCCAACTTAATGATACTCACCCGGCAGTAGCGATCGCTGAAATGATGCGATTGTTAATGGATGAACATGAGATGGACTGGAATACCGCTTGGCGGGTGACTCAAAAGACCTTCTCCTATACCAACCATACCTTACTGCCAGAAGCTCTGGAAAAATGGTCTGTGGGTTTGTTTGAATATCTACTTCCCCGCCACCTAGAGATTATCTATGAAATTAACCGCCGCTTCTTGGAGGACGTTAAACGCTGGTATCCTGGTGATGATAATTTGATCAGTCGTCTTTCTCTGATTGATGAGTCCGGCGAAAAGTATGTCCGTATGGCGAATTTGGCTTGCGTCGGTAGTCATGCTGTTAATGGCGTGGCTGCATTGCATACCCAACTCCTTAAACAAGACACTCTCCGGGATTTCTATAAGTTGTGGCCCGGAAAGTTCATTAATAAGACTAATGGTGTCACTCCCCGACGCTGGATTTTGATGTGTAATCCTAAACTCGCTGAACTTTACAACTCGAAAATCGGTGAGGGTTGGTTGAAAGACCTTAGTCAACTCAAGCAGTTGGAAAAATATGTTGATGACCCCGATTTCTGTCAGCAGTGGCGAGAAATTAAGCTGCACAATAAGCGACAGTTAGCCCAATATATCTGGGAACATAACGGCATCGAAGTTGACCCCCATTCGATGTTTGATATACAGGTGAAACGGATTCATGAGTACAAGCGTCAGCATTTGAATTTGCTGCATATTATCGCCCTGTATAATCAGATTAAGCAGAATCCTGACCAGCATATTGTACCCTGTACTTTTATCTTTGGTGGTAAGGCTGCCCCCGGTTATTTTATGGCGAAGTTGATTATCAAGCTCACTAATTCCGTGGCTGATGTCATTAACCATGATCCTGATGTTAGAGGTCGCTTAAAGATTGTTTTCCTCAACAATTTTAATGTTTCTTTGGGTCAGCGTATCTATCCGGCTGCCGATTTGTCTGAACAAGTTTCTACCGCTGGAAAAGAAGCCTCTGGAACCGGAAACATGAAGTTTGCTATGAATGGCGCGATGACTATTGGCACCTTGGATGGTGCTAATATTGAAATCCGCGAAGAAGCAGGCGAGGAAAATTTCTTCCTGTTTGGTTTGACCGCACAGGAAGTCGCTGATACTAAGGCGAAAGGTTATAATCCCAGGGATTATTATAGCAGTAATCCGTCCCTGAAAGCGGTAATCGATCGCATTGCTGCTGGCTATTTCTCCCACGGTGATAAAGAGCTGTTTAAGCCTTTGGTTGATTCCCTGATGTACCATGATCAGTATATGCTTTTTGCTGATTATCAGGCTTATGTGGACTGCCATAAACAGGTCTCCAAAACTTACAGTGATCAGGATAAGTGGACTCGGATGTCTATTTTGAATGCACTGCGGATGGCTAAGTTTTCTAGCGATCGCACTATTCGAGAGTATTGTAATGAAATCTGGAATGTGCAGCCTGTACCTATTGAGATGGAAGAATACAGCCAAGAAAATGCTGGTTTGAATCTCGGTAAATAACTACATTCTCGTGGGTGTTTGGGGCGGCTACAAGTCGCCCTTTTTTCGTTCACAGAACTATCGCCGCCTTAAATTATGTCCCACTGCTGAAAGTCCATATAACTGCTCTGGTTGCCTTCTTGTCTGTGTAGTCGCTGGGAGAATTAGCACCAGAGTTTTAAAAAAAAGCGATCGCCTTAGTCTGCTATAAAAATTAACGATACAGTCTAAAGTACAAATCAGCCAACCATTATAGGGAAGTTTATGTCAGAGCAAAAATTTGGTGTCATTGGTCTAGCGGTCATGGGTGAAAACCTCGCCCTAAATGTCGAACGCAATGGCTTTCCTGTCGCTGTTTATAACCGCACCAGTGCCAAAACTGATGAGTTTATGCAAAAACGCGCCCCAGGAAAAAATGTCAAACCCGCCTACAGCCTCGAAGAATTTGTCCAGTCCCTGGAACGTCCCCGGCGTATCCTCGTCATGGTCAAAGCCGGTAAACCTGTCGATGCCGTCATTGACCAATTGAAACCCCTGTTGGATCAGGATGATATGATTATCGACGGGGGAAATTCTCTCTATGAGGACACAGAGAGGCGCACCAAGGAACTCGAAGCTACTGGTTTAGGGTTTATGGGTATGGGTGTCAGTGGTGGCGAGGAAGGCGCATTATGGGGTCCTAGTTTAATGCCCGGAGGAACCGAGAATTCCTATCAGGCCCTTGAACCCATTTTAACTAAAATTGCCGCTCAAGTTGATGACGGCCCCTGTGTCACTTATATTGGCCCTGGCGGTGCCGGTCACTATGTCAAAATGGTTCACAACGGCATTGAATATGGCGATATGCAGCTGATCGCAGAAGCCTATGACCTCCTGCGTAATGTCATTGGCTTGAATGAACAACAGCTTTATGAGGTCTTTGCTGAGTGGAACACCACCGATGAGTTAAACTCTTTTCTGGTTGAAATTACTGCCGATATTTTTAAGCAAAAAGACCCCGAAACTGGCAAGCCTCTCGTTGACTTGATTTTGGACTCGGCTGGACAAAAAGGAACCGGACGCTGGACCGTCGTTAGTGCTTTGGAGTTGGGCGTTTCTATCCCTACCATTACTGCTGCTGTGAATAGCCGGATTATTTCTTCCTATAAGGATGAACGGGTAGCCGCCTCTCAGCAATTGCCGGGACCTAGTGCTAATTTTGATGGCGATGTTAGCGCTTTTATTAATAAGGTTCGTGATGCCTTGTACTGCTCGAAAATCTGTTCTTATGCTCAGGGTATGGCGCTTATTGGTAAGGCTTCTCAGGAGTTTAATTATCATCTGAATTTGGGCGAAATTGCCCGCATTTGGAAAGGTGGCTGCATTATTCGGGCGGGATTTTTGAATAAAATTAAGCAGGCTTATGACCAAAATCCACAATTGCCTAATTTGCTACTTGCGCCCGAGTTTAAGCAGACTATTCTTGACCGTCAGTCCGCTTGGCGGGAAGTTCTCGTCACTGCCAATACTATGGGTATTCCCGTCCCGGCTTTTAGTGCTTCTTTGGATTATTTTGATAGTTATCGCCGCGTGAGTTTACCTCAAAATTTAACTCAAGCACAACGAGACTATTTTGGCGCTCATACTTATGAGCGTATCGATAAACCCCGGGGGCAGTTTTTCCATACTGAATGGACTAATGTTGATTAATTCTCAGGTTTAGTCCCTTCGTGATTAACTGAGTTTTCCCTCACCCACAAACCCCCCACCTCTGGGGGGCTGCTTTATGCTATAAGGTGGCTATACATTCTATTTGCACTCGTGCATTTTCCGGGAGTTGCGACACCGCTACACAGGTACAAATTGGCAGATTTCCATCGGTGAAATAGCTAGAGTAAACGCTATTCATGCGATCGCTTTCCTGCAAGTCTACCATAAAAATCGTCGTTTTCACCACCTTAGACCAACCTACTCCCGCCGCCGTTAAAATCGCGCCAATATTATCCATAACTCGCCGCGTCTGGTCGGTAATTTCGTCATCACATAACATAATATTTAGGCGGGGGTCTATCGCTATTTGACCCGCAATATATATACAGTCATTAATGATAACCGCTTGGTGAGGACTATTAGGAGATTTCGGCGCGTTTTCTGTATTAATAAATTCTGCCTTAGTCGAGTTTCCCCCAGACTCCCCCCCTTCCACAATCGAATAATCATCAGGGTCGTAAACTTCACCGTCTGGCATAATTGCGCCAATGATTTGAGCTTCTTGATAGTTAGTTAGGTACAAATTGGCATCAGTTAAATTGGCTCCGACAAAACTCGCATTTTTAACTTTGGCTTTCATTAGATTAGCTGTTTTGATGTTAGCTTGCTTGAAATTAGCCCCCTCTAAACAAGTCTCTCTCAAGATGGCTTCCTCTAGATTTGCCATTTTAAAATTACATTTTTTGCAGTTAGCTGCAGCCAAGTTGATGCGGAATCCATAAATGCCAGAAAAATTACATCCTTCTAAATCCAAATACGACCAATTTATGGAAAACATTTTACTACCAGAAAAATTAACATTTTTGATTATAGCTTTAGCCATGTTAATATCATCAAATCGACTAGATTCCTCGAATTGAGCCCCGGTTAAATCTGCCCCAGAAAAATCTATGGTTTGCAAATCAGACTTGATAAAACAGGCGTTAGTTAAGTTGGCATTAACAAATTGTACGGATTGGAAAGTTGACCCACTAAAGTTACAATTCTTGAGATTAGCATGATCAAAGGTCATCTCTTGAAAGTCAGAGTTGCTTAAATCAGCACCTTCTAAGTTAATCTCACTCAAATTACATCCTTTCCAAGTAGTATAAGATAAATCGACTCCGGGGAAGTCGCGTTCACCTAGTTTGTATCTGTCAAACAATTTTTGTGCTTCCATTTTCAGTTAGTCCTGGTAGATGTGGTTTTGACCCTATCCCAGAGTAGATATCTGCTGGGTATCGCACTATCAATTATATCTGATTATACCCCCATAGTGGATTTTTTAGGTGCTGGCTATACATTGGATTTGCACTCGTGCATTTTCCGGGAGTTGCGACACGGCTACACAGGTACAAATTGGCAGATTTCCATCCGTGAAATAGCTAGAGTAAACGCTATTCATGCGATCGCTTTCCTTTAAGTTTACCATAAAAATGGTGGTGTTCACCACCTTAGACCAACCTACTCCCGCCGCCGTTAAAATCGCGCCAATATTATCCATAACTCGCCGCGTCTGGTCGGTAATTTCGTCATCACATAACATAATATTTAGGCGGGGGTCTATCGCTATTTGACCCGCAATATATATACAGTCATTAATGATAACCGCTTGGTGAGGACTATTAGGAGATTTCGGCGCGTTTTCTGTATTAATAAATTCTGCCTTAGTCGAGTTTCCCCCAGACTCCCCCCCTTCCACAATCGAATAATCATCAGGGTCGTAAACTTCACCGTCTGGCATAATTGCGCCAATGATTTGAGCTTCTTGATAGTTAGTTAGGTACGAATTGACATCAGTTAAATCGGCTCCGATAAAACTAGCATTTTTAAGTTTTGCTTTCATCAGATTAGCTTTTTTGAGGTTAGCTTGCTTGAAATTAGCCCCCTCTAAACAAGCCTCTCTGAAGATGGCATTTTCGAGGTTTGCCAGTTTAAAATTGCAGTTTTTGCAGTTAGTTTCTGTCCAATTAGTTCCATGTAAATTAGTTTTATAAAAGCTACATCCTTCTAAGTCTAAAAAAGACCAGTTTACGTCGCTAAATTTAACTTTGTCAAAATTGACATTTTTGGTGATGGCTTGAGCGATTTCACAACAACTAAATTGACGACATTCTCCGAATTGCGCTCCGGTTAAATCTGCCCCAGAAAAATCTATGTCGCGCAAATCAGACTGGATAAAATAGGCGTTAGTTAAATCGGCATTAACAAATTTTACCGATTGCAAAGTTGACCCACTAAAGTTACAATTCTTGAGATTAGCCTTATTAAAAACCATATTTTTCAATTCAGAGTTGCTGAAATCAGCACCTTCTAGGTTAATCTTACTCAAATGACATCCTGGCCAATTAGTATCAGATAAATCGACTCCGGGGAAGTCGCGTTCACCTTGTCTGTATCTGTCAATTAATTCTTGTGGTTTCATTTTCAGTTAGTCCTGGTAGATGTGGTCCTGAGCCTATCCCAGAGTAGATATCTGCTGGGTATCGCACTATCAATTATATCTGATTATACCCCCATAGTGGATTTTTTAGGTGCTGGCTATACATTGGATTTGCACTCGTGCATTTTCCGGGAGTTGCGACACGGCTACACAGGTACAAATTGGCAGATTTCCATCCGTGAAATAGCTAGAGTAAACGCTATTCATGCGATCGCTTTCCTTTAAGTTTACCATAAAAATGGTGGTGTTCACCACCTTAGACCAACCTACTCCCGCCGCCGTTAAAATCGCGCCAATATTATCCATAACTCGCCGCGTCTGGTCGGTAATTTCGTCATCACATAACATAATATTTAGGCGGGGGTCTATCGCTATTTGACCCGCAATATATATACAGTCATTAATGATAACCGCTTGGTGAGGACTATTAGGAGATTTCGGCGCGTTTTCTGTATTAATAAATTCTGCCTTAGTCGAGTTTCCCCCAGACTCCCCCCCTTCCACAATCGAATAATCATCAGGGTCGTAAACTTCACCGTCTGGCATAATTGCGCCAATTATTTCAGCTTCTTGATAGTTAGACGCATAAACATAAGCATTAGTTAAATTGGCTCCGATAAAACTAGCATTTTTAACTTTGGCTTTCATCAGATTAGCTTTTTTGAGGTTGGCTTGCTTTAAATTAGCTCCCTCTAAACAAGTGTCTTTTAAGATAGCATTTTCGAGAATTGCCATTTTAAAATTGCAGTTTTTGCAGTTAGAATTAGCTAAGTTTATGCAGGTTCCATTGATGCGAGAAAAATTACAGCCTTCTAAATCAAAAAGCGACCACTTTATCCCAGTCATATTAATGCCAGAAAAATTGACATTTTTGATAATAGCTTTAGCCATATTAATATCACTAAATCGACTAGATTCCTGGAATTGAACCCCGGTTAAATCTGCCCCAGAAAAATCTATGGCGCGCAAATCAGACTCGATAAAACAGGCGTTAGTTAAATCGGCATTAACAAATTCTACGAATTGCAAAGTTGACCCACTAAAGTTACAATTCTTGAGATTAGCCCTATTAAAAGTCATATTTTTAAAGTCAGAGTTGCTGAAATCAGCACCTTCTAAGTTAATCTCACTCAAATTACATCCTTGCCAAGTAGTATAAGATAAATCGACTCCGGGGAAGTCGCGTTCACCTAGTTTGTATTTGTCAAGCAATTCTTGTGCTTCCATTTTCAGTTAGTCCTGGTAGATGTGGTTTTGAGCCTATCCCAGAGTAGATATCTGCTGGGGATGGCACTATCAATTATATCTGATTATCCCCCCATAGTGGATTTTTTAGGTGCTGGCTATACATTAGATTTATACTCGTGTATTTGGGTTGGGGTGTACCCACGGAGATTATACCATTTTTAAGGTTGGGTGCGCCACAATGATTAATTATTATAAAAAACCTCGATTTTGTAGGTGGTTATTGGATGGGGGGAAAACTGTATATCTGTGGATTGGGTCAGGTGAAATCATCCTAACCTACCTTAGACCCACCTAGTCCCACGATTACATAACAAAATAACCAGTCAGCAAGATATGGGCGGATTTGGGAAAAGAAAATGTGACGATCGCACAAAATCTGTTAGAATGGAAAACGATAATTTTGCATCGACCTAGAACTCAAAAACTGATGCTGCCAAGGCAAGAACTACTTAACGGAATTGAAAATCGAGATTGTATCGCCAGAATTATCGACCTGGCGGAACAGGCTTTAAAAACCTGGGAAATTACCCAAACCGAGTTTCTCTCACCCCCAGAAATCGCAGAAGCACAAGGAATTTTTCGGCGACTGACAGAAATACAAGCGTTATCCTGGGGGGGTTATCCGCAAGCAGAACGTCAGCGAATGGCGATCGCACGATCAGAAATCCCCCTCGACTCAAGCCATGTAGAAATCGCAGCGATCGACATTTCCGGGAACTTTTTATTTGATACCGCGACTCACCGGGATTTTTTGGGTTCCTTATTAGGGACGGGAATTGTCCGGGAAAAAACTGGGGATTTAATAGTGTTAGGAGAACGGGGAGCCCAGGCTATTGTGATTCCTGAATTGGTCGAATATCTGGAGATGAACCTAACCCAAGTGCGGACAGTTCCCGTTAAGGTGCAACCAATTGATTTAAGCGAGTTGAAAGTTCGAGAACCTAAGAAAAAAGCCATGACTACCGTTGAGGCTTCTTTGCGTTTAGATGCGATCGCTTCTGCGGGGTTTGGGATGTCTCGGAGTAAAATGGTCAACCTCATTGATGGTGGTGATGTGCGAGTTAATTGGAAAGAAGTTAAACAAGCCAGCATTGCTATTAAAACCGGAGATTTAATCGCTATTCGCGGGAAAGGCAGATTGGAAATTGGGGAGGTTTCTGTCACCAAAAAACAGCGCTATCGAGTCGAATTAACTAGATATAATTAACTGATAATTAAACTATGTGGCAGGTGCAACCATCCCGAAAAATTCCTGATTGGATGATAGCAGAAATCCGGCGACATCACCCTAATATTTCCGGGAAATACTTGTCTCAACTGTTACTCTCTCGGGGAATTTCTACACCCGACAAGTTGACTAGATTTCTGGAAATTGACAGCTATCAACCCGCCAGTCCGGCTGAATTTGGGGCGGAAATGCAGCAGGCGATCGCTCGATTAACTCTCGCTTATCAGAGATGTATCAGCGACAATAACCCTGAAAAAATCGTGATTTGGGGAGACTTTGACCCAGACGGTATCACCGCGATCGCCGTTTTGTGGGAAGGGTTGCGACAGTTTTTTGGGTCCTCTGTTTCCTACACTATTCCTAACCGTTTGACCGACTCCCACGGACTAAACCAACGGGGAATTGAAACGTTGGCGGCGCAAGGTTGTAGTCTGATTATTACCTGCGATACCGGAAGCACAAACTTAGCCGAATTACAACTCGCGCAAAATTTGGGTATTGATGTCATTATCACAGACCACCATACCTTACCACCCACACGACCCCCCGTCGTGGCGATTATTAATCCCCGCAATTTACCCTCAGACCATCCCCTTTATCATCTCTCAGGAGTAGCGATCGCTTATAAGTTAGTAGAAGCATTATATATGGCTTTACCAGGCGTTTCTCAACAGCCTTTAGAGAATTTACTCGACTTAGTGGCTATTGGTTTAATGGCGGATTTAGTTGAAATTACCGGAGACTGTCGCTACTTAGCCAAACGGGGGATTCAACAACTCCAAAAACAACAGAAAAACCCCACCCGTCCGGGAGTTTCCCAATTGCTGAAATTATGCAAAAACAATGGCGATCGCCCTACCGATATATCCTTTGGTATCGGTCCGAGAATTAATGCAGTTAGTCGCATTTATGGGGACGTTAGTTGTGTGGTGGAATTACTCACCACCCGCGACAAACAACAGGCGTACAAATTAGCCTGGAATACGGAAATGGCTAACCGTCGCAGCCGAGAGTTGCAGAAAAATATCGCTGATGATGTGCGTAAAAAGCTGCAAAAAATCGACTTATCTACTACTTATGCGATCGTCCTGAGTGACCCTCAATGGTATGTGGGATTATTAGGATTAGTCGCGGGTCAAATCGCCCAAGAATATCGTCGCCCCACTATTTTACTGACTACCGAAGGCGGTACCGAAACCGGACTAGCTAGGGGGTCAGCCAGTTCAATTCATCCTATTGACCTCTATGATTTAGTATATAGTCAACGGCATCTATTGCATAGTTTTGGGGGTCATCCTTTCGCCGCCAGCTTGAGTTTACCCATTGAGAATATCCCCATATTTAAACAAGTCATAGACCAGCAACTCCGACAACGTATGGGGGGAATATTACTCCCTCAATCTCCCATTATAGTCGATTTGGTTTGTACTGTCGCAGAATTGGGTTATAATTTATTCCAAGAACTAAAATTGCTCGAACCCTGTGGAATAGGAAATCCAGTCCCCAAGTTATTAATTAAGAATTGTTGGTTTGAGGATGTTTGGAATAAAAATATTGTGGATTTACGGCGTAAACAAGTTAAGTATATTAAGACTACCTATCAGCTATTTGATGATTCTACGGAATCAGGTTTTCCTGGGGTTTGGTGGGGTCACTATAAAGAAGAATTACCCCCCGGTCGATATGATGCGATAGTCGAGTTGGATTTTAATACTAATAGAAGTAAGTGCGAAGTGCGATTATTAGCTGTGTGTCCAGCCTTATCAGAAACGGAGATTAACCCGCCATTAATTACTGTTGAGATAGTGGATTTTCGGAATCGTGAACATGGGGAAAGTACAGTTTTTCCTGGTGAGAATAACCCCATAGAAAGTAGTTATTTGGTGGTGAGTAATTGTCCGACCAGTTGGGAGGAATTAACAGCCAAGTTTATTGAGGCTTTCAACGCTGAGAAAAAATTGGCGATCGCCTATTCTCTCCCTCCCAGAATATCACCCCCAGAAGTGTGGGAAAAACTCACCGAAATCGCGGATAATTTAAGCCATAATCACCAAGGGATTAGTCCCCAGGAATTACGAGAAATCTTGGGAATTGGGGATATAGCTTTAAGTAGGGGTTTAGATTGTTTAAAATCCCTAGGCTACCAGATAAAATTAGCCGAGGATACCCCATCAAATAAGCAGTTATATATTACCTCCCAGACTACTGCTGACGGGGGGGATATCTGTGAAGATGACGATGATTTTGCCACCTTACTAGACATCTTTTTTATCACCATTGAAGAAGAAAAATTTACCCGCCAATATTTCTGTGAAGTTTCCCTAGAAACCATCCAGGCTACCTGTAGAATGAGTCAACTCAAATCAATTTATAGTTTCCCCGGATAGTCGCCATTGTAGCACCGAGAAGCGATCGCCTTTCCAGCCACTTCCGCCATTTTAGGGATTGATTGACAATCTTTGTACAAATTCCTGATATTCTGGGGTAGCTATTCCTTCCTGTAAC
>NZ_JARPLU010000023.1:11876-41989 GCF_032349615.1 Limnospira sp. PMC 1279.21
AATTGTCTGAGAACCTGATGGAGTATAATTCATAACATCACCTAACCATTAAAGTCTATTATTTATTATAGCTATGATAGCCGGATAATACCGCTTCATGAATTAGCAAATAGGTAATTTACCCGATCGCACAGCGTGTATATATTCACTACCAGAATCCGGCCATCCCCGCCGATCCGAGGCTTCTCCTGGCTGTCCCCAACCCAATTGTAACAACATCTCTAAGAAATGGGATTTTTCCCACTTCCAAACACAAGCCCACTCAGTCCTTTGGGCGATCGCATCTATATCAGAACCCTTAATTTTGCGGTGATTTTTCCCACCATTCAGACTCAAATATAAATCCATATTTTGCGTCACCCGATACCAGAAATCAATCAACCTATCCTTAGCCTGTTTGAGAATTGCCAAATCTTCTGGTAAAGCAATCAGTTGTTCTCCAATCATCGGATAATCTAGGCTAATTTCTGCCACTTGTATCTGTCGCCACACAATCCCAGAAACCTGATTTTCCCGTTGATATTCATGAACCGCCGCCTTAAAATCCTGATAGGCGGTAAACTTCTGAATAGCATCAGGTTTCAAAAAGTGATCAATCACCGGATTTCCCACCCCAGGGGTCGCCTTTAAATTCAGTCTTTTACCGTTTAAACAAGCCCTTTTCTCCTCTTGCAAAATGTGTAGCAGTTCCTGTGTAGTATAAACTTTGGACATGGAAACTATCCCCTAAAAGGCAGCGGGAGGCAGCCCATAACAATTAGTAATTAACTATTAATTGACTCCTCCCGGAACTCCTGATTTACTAAGCAGACTGATTATCAATCACCTGATTTTCTTGGCGTAGATAGGCTTGAATAAACCCATCCAATTCACCATTCATCACATCATTAATAGCCGTCGTTTCCTCACCAGTCCGCAAATCTTTAACCATCTGATAGGGATGAAATACATAGTTGCGGATTTGATTTCCCCAAGCCGCCTCTACCAGGTCGCCGCGAATTTCTGCGATCGCCTGCGCCCTTTGTTCCTGCGCCACGACCAATAACTTAGCTTTCAGTAAAGCCATGGCTTTTTCCCGGTTTTGTAGTTGGCTACGTTCCTGCGTACAACGAACCGCTATCCCCGTGGGAATATGAACTATGCGGACCGCCGTTTCCACCTTATTGACATTCTGACCACCCTTTCCCCCAGCGCGAGACGTGGTAATTTCCAGGTCTTTTTCCGGGATATCTAAATTTATAGCCCCTTCATCCAGAATCGGCATGATTTCCACTCCCGCGAAACTGGTCTGGCGTTTACCATTGGCGTTAAATGGGGAAATTCTGACCAGGCGATGGGTTCCTTTTTCTGCCTTTAAATAGCCATAGGCGTAGGGTCCCTCCATTTCCAAAGTAGCAGATTTAATCCCCGCCTCGTCTCCTTCCGAAATTTCCGCCAGGTGGACCTTATAGCCTTGGGCTTCCCCCCAACGGGTGTACATTCGTAATAGCATTTCCGCCCAGTCTTGGGCATCCGTACCCCCCGCCCCAGCGTTAATGGTCAAAACCGCCCCACTGCGATCGTAGGGACCCGATAGCAGTTGCTGTAACTCCCAGCGATCGATATCCCGACCGAGATGGACTACATTAGACTCAGCCTCCTGTCGTAGGGACTCATCATCCTCTAACTCTAGTAACTCTGCGATCGCCCCAGTATCTTCCAGCGTCTTTCGCCAGTCCTGCTGTTGTTGCAAAACCGATTTAAGGTCACTCAAAGTCTGGAGCGTCTTTTGTGCCTGGGTTTGATCATCCCAAAAGTTCGGTTGGGCTGCTAATTGTTCCAAGTCTTGAATTTTGGCTTCAATGGCGGGTACGTCAAAGATACTCCTGGGTTTTACCCAGGCGGTCTGCCAACAATTCGATTTCTCGTTTAATCTCTGCCACTTCCATTGCGATCGTTACACACTCAGCACAGTATCTAGCGATTATAGCGCTATTTGCTAATCAGAAACAGTCAAAAACCCGGTAATGATGTCCCACAGACTCACTACCGGGTTGGTACGCCAATATGAATATATACCTAGTGATTTTTAGTAGATGCCTATTTTTTCCTGTGGGGGTCAGTTTACAAAACCCCCTCCGAACCGAAAACCAATCTTAGAACCTGCTCCTACACAGCCTGAATGTGACAAGTGATTTGGCGAATACAATAATCAACCCTGATATCTAATCTATCGCCTAGTTTTGGAAGCTCAGTCAAGATCTAAATTGTTCCTACTAACTAACGTCTAGTTTTTGCCAGAGATCGCTTTTTGACCAACCATCATACCGCCAACGGCTACCAAACCTAACAGCATTCCCGGTTCGGGAATTTCTGTCCGGCCGCCTGGTCTGCTGCTGGGGGTGTCGAACACATACAGAGTCGCATGAGACAAGCCAGGTCTTCCTGTTTCCCAGTTTAAATTCTCTAATTGGTCGATCCCGTCAAACAGATAAGCCGCAAAACCTGGACCACCTTTGATCACAAAGGCAAAAGTGGAATTTCTGAGGCTATCATCAAAAAACGTCAGAGTCCCTTTACCTTCACTGGTGCTGGTGATGGTGAAAAAGGCGTTAGAACCACTGCTGGCATCAACTTTGTAGTCGTCTAGTCTAAAACCATCGATTACTGTTTTACCAAACATAGATTCAATGGCAGAAACATTGTCATTTCCAGAACTATCTTGGCAGACGTAAGTTAATCCCGCAAACAAATTGTCTTGGCAAGTAGCAAGGTTGCTACCACCACCGCCAGTGTTGCCACCGCCAGTGTTGCCACCGCCAGTGTTGCCACCGCCAGTGTTGCCAGAGTTGCCAGAGTTGCCAGAGTTGCCAGAGTTGCCACGGTTGCCAGAGTTGCCTTGGGCCATGGCATCCGGTGCAAAGGTGGACACTAAGCCAGCGGCTAAAACTACGGAAGTTACTATATTTAATAATTTAACTTTCATCTTGGCTCTCCAAAAATCTAGGTGGGACTAGGCTGGAAACATGGCGCTTGTTTCCCTATCTGTTCACCATTATACCCAACACCACCAGAGCCGTCTTCAGTGTTTGTACTGATTTACAGGATCTTTACATAATGCTCACACTTACTTTAAGTTTCTGTTAAGTAAAGTATCCGCTATCCAATCCTATCATTTATGGATGCAATACAGTTAATAATTGACGCTAATAGATATTATCAGTTTATTTAAACTTCTTTAATTGCGGAAATTCTAGTTATCCTAACTAACTATAGTCGTATTTTCTATGATTCCCGTGAACTTAACCGCCAGAGCCTGACTCTCCACAGAACCCCGAAAAGGAGATAACCCGGCAATTAGTCTTAAAGACCATAGCACCGGGTTATTGTCCCTAGTTTTTGAAGTTGAGTAGAGATGCTAATTCATCTAGCTTTTGCGAGAGATGGCTTTTTGACCAACCATCACACCACCAATGGCTACTAAACCTAACAGGGTTCCGGGTTCAGGAACTGGTATTGGGGGAATTGGGCTATCGAACACATACAGAGTCGCGTGAGACAGACCAGGGCCACCAGTTGACCAGCTTAAATCAGTTAGTTGGCTAATACCGTCAAACAGATAAGCTGCAAAACCGTTACCACCTTTCAGCACAAAGGCAAAGGTAGAATTAGCCAGTGTAGAGTCGAGGAAGTTCATAGTCCCGAAACCTTCTCCAGTGCTGTTGATGTCGAAAACATTTGCGACCTGGCCACTGCTGGCATCAACTTTGAAATCGGCAATTACTTCTCGGTCAAATAGCGCTGCAATGCGAGTAGCATTGTCATTTCCAGCGGGTCCACCAGATACTTGCCGACACTCTTCAAACAAACCACCAAAAATATTATCCTGACAAACAGCGGGGTTGCCAGGTCTGGCCATGGCATCCGGTGCAAAGGCGGACACTAAGCCAGTGGCTAAAACTGCCGCTGTGGCGACATTTAAAAATTTAACTTTCATCTGCTGGTCTCCAAAAATCTAGGTTGGGCGGGGTAGGAAGCAAGGTGTTGCTTTCCTTTACTGTTAACTATCATATCTAACCTAACTAGGGCTGTCTATAGTTGTTTAAGGATTTTACGGTATCTTTACATAAGGCTTACATTTGCTTTAAATTCTATCCGCTGCCAACACAACCAATAAAATACTATTAGCTTTATACAAAAAACATGGAATAATTGACTGATATATATAATATCAGATTATTTTGACTTATAAAATAGCCGGAAGGTTAACTACAGCATAGTCCTATTTTCTCGAGCCCTAAGCAGAACCCGGAAAAGGAGATAACCCGGCAATTATTAAAGACCAGATCACCGGGTTATTATGCCTAATTTCTGAAGCTGAGTAGGGATGCTAATTCATCTAGCTTTTGCGAGACATCAATTTATGGCCTACCAGTAAACCACCAATGGCGGCTACACCTAACAGGGTTCCGGGTTCAGGAAGTTGTGGGCCTGGATCCTTGCTATCGAACACATACAGAGTGGCGTGAGACAGACCAGGGCCACCAGTTGACCAGCTTAAATCAGTTAGTTGGCTAATACCGTCAAACAGATAAGCTGCAAAACCGTTACCACCTTTCAGCACAAAGGCAAAGGTAGAATTAGCCAGTGTAGAGTCGAGGAAGTTCATAGTCCCGAAACCTTCTCCAGTGCTGTTGATGTCGAAAACATTTGCGACCTGGCCACTGCTGGCATCAACTTTGAAATCGGCAATTACTTCTCGGTCAAATAGCGCTGCAATGCGAGTAGCATTGTCATTTCCAGCGGGTCCACCAGATACTTGCCGACACTCTTCAAACAAACCACCAAAAATATTATCCTGACAAACAGCGGGGTTGCCAGGTCTGGCCATGGCATCCGGTGCAAAGGCGGACACTAAGCCAGTGGCTAAAACTGCGGCTGTGGTGATATTTAAAAATCTAACTTTCATTTCCGTCCTCCCAAAATATAAATTTAACTAAGCACTAAACACGAGGAGGTTAGCTGTTTCAATATAGTAATTATTATACAGGAGATGACCCATTATTTCTTCAGTGTTTCTACTGATTTACAGTATCTTTACATAAGGTTTACATTGGCTTCATGAATTCAGGAAAATTAACCCATGATGATCAAAGATTGTTAGATGTAGACAAAAACTAATTAATAATTGACTTTTTTTTATATGCGATTTTTTTTTGCGGGGGAAATTTTAGTGAGAGTAGCTAGATATGGTCCAATTTTCTACCATTGAGGTGAACTTAACCCCCTCAGTTTTACATCTTCGGAGAAGGTACCCTGGATCAGAACCCCAAAGTTACCTAATCCCATGGGGTCAATTAGGGAATGTAAAGCCTCCCGCCGCCGTAATACTTGAGAAATTTTTGGGCCTTCGGAAACGGTGGCTATACGATCGCCTAATCCCAAAGCCATCATAAATAAAGCCTGTTGGGTAAAGCCGATGGTTTGGAGTCCCAGCGATCGCCCTTTTTGCTGTAAGGCGGTAAAATCTACATGGGCGGTTATATCCTGTTCACCTATATATATATAGGGGTTATTATGATGGCGATGTTGATAGTAACATTGTAGGGTTCCTTCCCGGCGGGTCGGACTATAAAGGCGATCGGCACTATAGCCATAATCAATAGTTAGCACAAATCCCCGCCGCAATTTTCTAGCCACAGTTTCTATCCACCCCAAAGCGGCTAGATTAACCTCGGTTCGGTAGCCTTCCGGGTAAGCCTCCGATAATAAATCAATACCGACTAACCGAAAATAGTCAGCTAGTTGGGGGGTGGAAAGTTCCCCGACTACTTCGGCTAATTGGTAATCGGATTTTGACCCGGTAGTGGTTAGATAAATTTCCTGTAATTGATTATTCTGGCGGGTGACTAAATGCACCGGGAAAGCGTCGATTAATTCATTGGAGAAAAAACATCCGGTAATTGAATGGTTGGCAATTTCATCTAAATCACACCAACGGATTTGGGTAAAGGGTGCGCCCAATTGCTGAAAGCGCCGCTGTTGTTCGGTTTTTAGTCGCGTGGATTTTTCGGCGATCGCATAATCTAATACCCCGACAACTTGGGGATATTGTCCTTGCAGATAGCCGATAATATCCGCAGCTAAAATTCCTTGACCCGCCCCCATTTCCACTAAGGTAAACGGTTCCGGCTTTCCCAAAATTTCCCACATTTCTACTAACTGTTCAGCTAGTAACTCGCCAAAATCTGAACCTAGGTGAGGGGAAGTGAAAAAGTCCCCCTGTGCGCCTATTTGGGGGGAGTTATGGTTATAGTAGCCCTGTTTGGGGTCATAGAGTGCCATCTCCATATACTCCGCAAAAGTAATCCGATTTTGGGGATGGTTGCCAATTCGTTGACTAATGCGATCGACCAGGGTTACAGATACCATATATCACCAAAATTTCCGCCCACAACTTCCCATTATATCATAGAAATTTTCCCCAACCTAATGATTTATATGGTAGTGGAATAATCCCCGGAATAGGGGATTTCCTCCCCAATTTCCCCTAGTCTTCTATTACCAAGATATCCCCATATTTGGGAGGCTTTATTTTTCCGTTAAACTTGATTCCCATCATAATGGTCAATGCGGTTAACCTCCCCATTGGGGTGATGCTTTAGGTCAGCGACTGTGGGGGATTAATGGGAATAGCCCCGAGGTGGCTTTGTTTTTCCAGAACTTACCCCGGAGACTGTCACCCCCAAATTGACGATTTATTAAGTTTTTACCATGGCTTCTTGATGGTGCGATCGCCCTTTTTGTCCCTACAGTTCAAAAATGTGCTATCTTGGGGTTAACTATTTGTCCAAAATATCTACAGCTAATGGGTTCGGAGATGGAAATTTTCTCGGAGGTCGGCAATGGCACTACTTTTCAATTTAAATTAAATGTGCTAGTCCGAGAACATCACCCTAGGGACAATGGTGCTAAAACTTATCAAAATTATCAGCCAAAATTAGACGATTATCCTCGGGTAAATAATCGGCGTGGTCAACATCTGATTTTGATGGTTGAGGAGAATTATTATAATCGGCAATTACTCCACCAAATTCTATCACCTCATTTTGGAATTAATGCAAGCGGTGGCTACTCAACTTAGTTTTCCCCGGCCACAGGCTGGTCTTGATCAACAACTTAAACAAGCTAATTTTAAACTAGACCGTTTGGCGCGCTTAGATGGATTAACTCAGTTGGCAAACCGTGGCAATTTTCATGAATTTTGGTGGCGGGAGTGGCGGCGTATGCACCGGTAAAAGTTGCCTTTATCCTTGATTCTGTGTGATGTCGATTACTTGAAAAAATATAACGATACTTACGGACATTGAGCGGGTGATAATTGCTTAATTAGAGTAGCTCAAGCTATCCAAGAATCAGCTATGCGTCCGGGGGATTTGGTGGCTCGTTATGGGGGGGGAAGAGTTTGCCATTATTTGATCAAATACTAACTGCGAAGGTGCTATACAAGTGGCTATGCGAATCTAGGTGGCAATTCAACAATTAAATATTCCCCTGCCTCTCTGGTGAGCGATCGCATTACTGTTAGCCAGGGTATTTCTAGCATAATTCCATCTATTAATACCTCCCCGAACTGTTAAAATCCGCAGAGTCTGCCCTATATCAAGCTCAAGAAAAAAGCCGCAATACTTATATGGTATGCAAAATGGAACGGGGCTAATTCTTAATTATTCATTAACTTTTTGATAACCACTTGCTAGTTATAGTATGATAGGATAGTATAGTTATCAATTCAGGATAAATTAACTATGGATCAAGTTGCTAATTGGGACTGGAAAAAGCTACAAAATGGGTCGGATATTCGGGGAGTCGCCATAGCAGGTGTAGCCAATGAACCAGTTAACCTAACTCCTGAAATTGCCACTATCTTAGGTAAAGCCTTCGCGAGTTGGGTCAGCCAAAAACTGGGTAAAAATACCGCAGAATTAACTATGGCGGTAGGTAGAGATAGTCGTCTATCTGGACCTGTGCTAAGTCAAGCAGTTATGGAGGGAATTATATCCACTGGGGCTCAGGTTTATGATTTGGCGATCGCCTCAACTCCCGCCATGTTTATGAGTACCGTTACCCCCGGCTGGGAATGTGATGGCGCAATTATGTTAACCGCCAGCCACCTCCCCTTTAACCGTAATGGCTTAAAGTTTTTTACCCCCCAAGGAGGCTTAGGAAAGCCGGATATTTCCGAGATTTTGGAGTTAGCGAAACTCAACGATTTTGCCAAATCTCCCACCCCTGGTTCTATTATACAACATGATTTTATTTCTGTCTATGCCGAAGGATTAGTTAATACCATTCGCCAAGGTGTCAATCATCCCACCAACTTGGAACAGCCTTTAACTGGATTAAAAATAATCGTTGATGCTGGCAATGGTGCGGGGGGATTTTATGCCGAAAAAGTCTTAAAACCCCTAGGGGCTGATACCACAGGGAGCCAATTTTTAGACCCTGATGGCACATTCCCTAATCATGTTCCCAACCCGGAAAATCAAGCGGCTATGCAGTCAATTTGTCAAGCGGTTATTGACAATAAAGCCGATTTTGGGATTATTTTTGATACCGATGTAGATCGGGGTGCAGCCGTTGATCAGTTGGGGAAAGAACTTAACCGAAATCGCCTAATTGCCTTAATTTCGGCGATAGTTTTACGAGAACATCCCGGTTCTGCGATCGTCACTGATTCCATTACTTCCGATGGCTTAACTCATTTTATCGAGCAGGAATTAAAAGGGGTTCATCATCGCTTTAAGCGCGGTTACAAAAATGTAATTAATGAAGCCATACGACTTAATGAAAGCGGACAGGAATCTTGGCTGGCGATTGAAACTTCCGGTCATGGTGCTATGAAAGAGAACTACTTTTTAGATGATGGTGCATATTTAGTTAGCAAGCTGTTAATTGAACTAGCTAAAACCCACCTAAAAGGTAAATCTCTCACCGATTTAATTGCCAATTTACAGGAACCCGCCGAGAGTGAAGAAGTGCGGATCACTATTCAAAATGATGATTTTAAATCATTAGGTAATAACGTGATTGAAAAACTCACTCAGTTTGTCTCCCAACAAACCGACTGGGAAATTGTCCCCAAAAACTACGAGGGGGTTCGGGTTTCCTGTGGGTCCCCCGACGAGGATGGCTGGTTTTTATTGCGCCTATCCCTTCATGATCCGGTTTTACCGTTAAATATTGAATCAAATGTGGTCGGTGGCGTGGCGAAAATTGCTAACCGTTTATTAGGGTTTTTCCAAGGTATCGACTCCCTAGATATCTCGACATTTTCGGGAATTAAATAACTCTGATTTCCTGCGTCAGACCTATAGTGGCTGGCGCATTCCCCCCAACCCAGAAATTAACCGGATCTAGTATAATCAAGCTATGGCATGAATTACAGCCTATCTGTGTATAGATCCATATCATCAACCTAAGGATGCTTAAATCATGACTCCAGCTAAATCGGCAAATACTGCTGTTAATTATGATATAGAAAATGAAGTTTTAGAACGCTATAAAGCCGGGGCGAAAGATGTTCAGCCTTCCCTGTGTTGTCCGACATCATATAATGGTAATTATCTGGAGATTTTGCCATCAGAAATTATTGAGAAAGACTATGGCTGTGGCGACCCCACCCAATATATTAATTCTGGGGAAGTGGTGGTAGATTTGGGGTCTGGTGCTGGCAAAAATTGCTATATTATCGCCCAAAAAGTCGGCAAAGATGGGCGAGTAATTGGGGTTGATTTTAATGATGATATGCTGGCGCTTTCCCGTAAGTATCAAGATGAAATTGCCGATAAGTTGGGCTATAAAAATACTGAGTTTGTTAAGGGAAAAATCCAGGATTTGGGGCTAAATTTGGCTATGGTGCAAACCTGGTTAAATGATAATCCTATTACCTCCATAGAAGATGTATCCCGGTTTGAGGCAATGTGCGATCGCCTCCGCCAAAACCAGCCTTTAATCCCTGATGCAACTGTGGATGTAGTCGTGTCTAACTGCGTGCTTAACCTAGTTAAATCTCAGGATAAAGTGAAACTATTTTCCGAGATTTACCGAGTCTTAAAAGTCGGAGGAAGGGCGGTTATTTCTGATATTGTGTGTGACGAACCCCCCACCGAAACAATTATCAACGACCCCGAATTGTGGAGTGGTTGCATTGCTGGCGCTTTTCAAGAACACGAATTTTTACAAATGTTTGAAAATGCCGGATTTTATGGGGTCGAAATCTTAACCCGTCAGACCGAACCTTGGCAGGTAATTGATGGCATTGAATTTCGGTCTGTCACAGTTTGCGCCTACAAAGGGAAAGAAGGTCCTTGTTTAGAACGCCATCAAGCAGTAATTTATAAAGGACCTTGGAAACAGGTAGTTGATGATGATGGTCATACCCTTTATCGAGGTCAACCTATGGCAGTTTGTGATAAAACCTTTAACATCTATACTAGGAGTCCCTACAGTGACGATATTATCCCCATTCCTCCCTATCAAAATATTGATCTAAAGGATGCTAAAGAATTTGATTGTCGGCAAAATGCCATCCGCGACCCTAAACTAACTAAAGGTGAGAATTACCACGTCACTAATATTAATAACGACGAGTCTTGTTGTTCTCCATCAAGTTGTTGTTAGGGTCTGATTATCAGCTATTTGATTAGAGAAACTCCCATACTACTACGCGATCGCGTCCTTGGTTTTTTGCCAGATATAAAGCATCATCAGCCAGTCTCAGTAAATCATCTAAAGTTTGGGCGTGTTCTGGGAAACTAGCCACCCCAAAAGAAGCCGTAATTTGACCGAGATCTCGGTTGTGGTGTTGCCGTTTTAATCCGCGAATTCCCTCACATAAAAACTGGGCGCGATCGCTCGCTATTTCTAGGGTAGTGTCTGGCAAAATTAACGTCATTTCTTCCCCCCCATAACGGCAAGCCGTATCAGAACTTCTGATATTTGTTTGGATGAAATGAGCAATTTCTTGCAAAACTAAGTCCCCAGCTTCATGACCAAACGTATCATTGAAGTGTTTAAAATGGTCAATATCTATCATGATAATACATAAGGGTTGATTTTTGCGGTGAGCCTTGGCTAAGGCTTGATTGAGCGTTTCTTGCAGATAGCGACGGTTAAAGAGTCCAGTCAAAGGATCTCGGATACTTTCTAGGCGTAATTGTTCCTGAAGTTTCAAGTTGAATAAAGCCAAAGATAACTGATCAGCAACAGTGCGCCCTAGTTGTTCGGAAGACTCCATATTAACGAAAGA
Organism: Limnospira sp. PMC 1279.21; assembly: GCF_032349615.1. Classification (NCBI taxonomy): domain Bacteria; kingdom Bacillati; phylum Cyanobacteriota; class Cyanophyceae; order Oscillatoriales; family Sirenicapillariaceae; genus Limnospira; species Limnospira sp. PMC 1279.21. The sequence continues at coordinate 23,167 of NZ_JARPLU010000023.1, forward strand.
CGATTCAGTAATCATGTATAATAATCCCCAAATTTTGGTTTTGGCAATTAGGGGAATACATAAAGAATATTTAGGTAGCAGTTCAGAATTTATATGATTACAAAATAAACCCGGTTGCTGGTCACTGGCGACATGAATTTTTCCCCTTCGTAACGCCCAACAATCTTTGAAAGGAAATTTTATCTCTTGATGTGGGAGTTCACCAAATGTAGAAACCGCTTCTAAATACGATTCCGGGCTATCAGGATCTATTACCAATACCGCCCCAGAAAAATCGGGAAAAAGCTGTTTGAGAAATTCCGCAATCGCTTCATATCCCTCCTCAACTGCATCGCAGGCTTGCAGAAATTCAATCATTTTGCTGACAATTTCCATTTCCCGATTTTTTTGCTTGAGATGCTGATAAGTAGTGTGTAATATTTCTTCGGTTTGTTTGCGATCGGTGAAATCTGTAGCCGTCCCTAAAATTTCTTGAACCCGTCCATCTGAATGGCGACTAAAAACGAGATCCCGACTCAGTAACCACCGCCATTCTCCATTGGCTTTTTGAACGCGATATTCTACGGTATATATTTGACCATCTTGTGCTTTGGACATATCTTGAAAGTGTTTTTCGATGATGGGTAAATCTTCAGGATGGAGAATTTCATAGAGTAAAGTGCCTCCGGTTTCTTGGATTTTTTCGTAGGTGTATCCTAGGATATCTTGAATATTGCGGTTGATATAAACATTGCGCTTTTTGATGAGGTCGCATATGTACAAAATATTGGGTATATAATCAGTAACTTTCTGAATAAATGTTTTACTGTTTTGGAGTTGTTCAAGCATGAGTTTTCGGGAGGTAATATCTTCGGCAATTCCCGCCCAACGATAGATTTTTCCTGATTTATCAGTGACTGGAAAAACCCGCGCTGCTACCCATCTAATTGTACTATCAGGGCGAATGATTCTGTATTCCTCATCAAAAACCAACTTATCCTGAAACTGGCGCTGATATGCTTCTATCACCCGCTGTAGATCTTCTGGATGTACAGAATTAATCCAATGTTGAGGGTTTTCGTAGAGACTGGCGCAACTTTGCCCCCAAATTTTCTCGTAGGCAGGATTAATATACAGAATTGTTTGACCATCAAAAGATGTCATAAAAAACACTTCTCGCACTGTTTCAGCAATTTGACGGAATTTTTCCTCGCTTTCTTGGAGGGCAATTTCTGTCTCTTTCTTGTCAGTAATATTAATCATAACTCCCTGGAGGAATGTGGGGTTGCCTTGGTCATCGAGGACAACTTGGCCGTTATCACGCACCCAGACCACATTTCCCGATCGCGAAAACATCCGATATTCAACACTAAAGCCTTGATTTTCTTCGATACCTTGACGGATTTCCTCCAACAGGCGATCGCGATCTTCTGGATGCACTAACTCCAGCCAATCCTTACTATTTTTTAACCACTCACTGGCTGAAATACCCAGCAAACGCTCAATTTGAGGACTAATATAAAGTATGCTAAATTTGTCATCTAAATTCGCCGTATAGGTAGCCGCTGGCATTTGTTCAATCAGACGGCGATATTTAGCCTCAGAAGCACTTAAAGCCATCTCTGCTTGTCTTTTTTCGGTGATATCAATTACCGAGCCAAATAAGCGTAATGGTTGCCATTCTGCATCATGTTCAACCCCTCCCATACCTTGAATATAACGAATTTCTCCACTGGGACGAACCAGACGATATTCTGTATAAAAAGGTTCTCCCAAGGTTAACGATCGCTCGGCATCTTCCGCGTGGCGATCGCGATCATCCGGGTGCATTTTTTCTCGTAATTCTGCTAAAGTAGGTTCCCCTTGGGTCGGGTCCATGCCATAAATCCGGAACACCTCTTCTGACCAAGTAATTTTACCCGAACTTACATTATATTCCCAAGTGCCAATCCCCGCTATTTTTTGAGAGTTGAGCAAATCTTGAGTGATTTTATATAATTGATATTCGGTTTGTTTGGCTTGGGTAATATCCTCAGCAATGTAGCAAAACCTCAACTTGTCTAAGCCCGAATTGAGGATAGGCGAAATCGTAACCGATAAGTGATGTTCCTGGCTATTTAAGGTGTGAATATACTCAAATTTAATCGGTTTACCAAGCTGTTGACTTTCCCGATAATGTTGAGACCAAAACTCAATAATTGAGGCGGGTACACCCATTTCACTACACCGGGCATTTTTCAGAGATTCAGGACTTACACCCCAAAATTCAGCCGTTGCATTATTACTAAAAATGTGGATAATATCCCCATCTATGAGTTCTACTACACCCATCATCATGCTGGTGCTATTATAGAAACTAGACAAGATCGCCTCTCGTTCCGCTGCTGCTATTTCTGCTTGTTTGCGATCGCTAATATCAAAACCATAGCCCACCACTTCTCTGGGTTTTTCCGCCGCATCTAATACTAACCTTAGATGTTCTTGCATCCAGCGATCGCTACCATCCCCATGGCGAAAACGATATTCATAAAAAGATGTCCCCTTCCTCAAAACCTCACGAACTTTAGACCAGGCAAAATCTCGGTCTTCTGGATGAATTCTCTCTTCCCAAAACTCGACACTTTCTTGGAATTCTTTCTGAGTGTATCCCAGGACATTTTGCACATTACTACTAATGAATGTCACCCGCATAGTTTCCGGGTCAGAGCTATAGATAATTGCCAAACTTGAATTAAGTAAATCATTCAATCTTTCTTGAGAAAATATTAGCTGTTTTTGAATCTGATTTACCTGATTAATTTCCAGTTCTAGTTGATGCTTACTCTCCGCAATTTCAGCGGTTTTTGACTCTACTTGTTCTTCCAGGGATGATGCTAATTGGCGATAGGCTTCCTTCTGGGATTCTAACTCAATTTCTGCCCGTCTCCGTTCGGTAATATCTTTTCCCGTGCCGATAATATATTCCACTTCCCCATCATCACATAAAATTGTATTAGACCAGGCAATTAAACGGCGATCGCCTGTTTTCGTCACCCAATAATTTTCATGATAACTGGGAAAATTCCCCGCTGTTAAATCCGCAAACGCCTTTTTTACGCTGTTCACTTCTTCAGGAACTAATAAAATCTCCCAAAACGGTCGATCTTGAACTTCTTGCCCAGAATATCCCGTAATTTTCACACAGGCTTGATTAAATTTGACGATGTAACCTTGGGTATTTAAAACCACAATTAAAGCCGGAACCGTATCTAAGATAGCCTCGGTCAAATCTCGCTGTTTTTGCAGTTCTTCGCGAGTCTGATGGTGGTCATTTTGCATCTGTTTGATCCGTTCACCTTGTAATTTATTAACCTGCTGTTGTAGGGCTTCAATGGTATTATAAAGTTCCAGGGGATTAAGAGTTTGCAGTAAACTGGTTTGAGTCAAAATACCCACTAATTGCTGTTGTTCATCACACACCACTAACCGACGGACTCCCCATTGCTGCATTAGTTCATGGGCTACCCATAAATTTTCTGTGGGGTGCAAACAGCATAGAGGGCTACTCATAATGTCAGCCGCCATCATCCGATCAAAATTAAGATCCAGGGCTGAACACTTGACAATATCTCTTTCTGTGACTATTCCCACAGGATGGCACAGGAAACTATCCCCGATTTTGGGTTCAGCAATGACCACACAACTAACCCGATATTCCGCCATCAATTGAGCCAGATGTAAAATAGAAGCGTTAGGGGTAGCATGGATCACGTCTCGCGTCATGGCTTCGGCGACTTGACGTAATTTGAACAAATCCCCTGGTTGCAAACACTCGCGCAGGGTTTGTGTGGAAATTAATCCCACCAGCTCACCAGTTTTCGACAAAACCGGAAGATGGCGAATCTGATGTTGACGCATCAGGGTAATAGCAGTAAAAATGTCTTGATGGGGTTCTATTGATAGGGTGACTAGATCGCGGGTCATCACCGCCGCTAAGGTTAAATGGTCAAAGCTGCGATATTGGGTAGCCAGGCGCACGAGATCCCTTTCCGTAATTAAACCGACCAGTTTTCCCTGTTCTACGGCCAGGACGCAACTTTTCCGGTGTGGCTGGGTTTCCCTGTCAGAGTCACTTTTTGGCTGTGGGCTGATCATGGAGATGACCCCCATTAAGGGAGTTTCAGGAGAAGCCGTCAGTGGGTGTCGATCAATTGCCTTATATAACGGCAAATTCGAGAACAGTAGATCTTGGCTAATCATTAGCTTAGTTAGGAGATGGTGAATAGGGATTGATTCTGTGGCACTGGCATCAAATACATTATCCCATGGGCGAATAGCCGGAAACAAAACTAAGAAAGCCGAGGGTGTGATAGCTATTCTAGGTAACACAACCAGACTATGTGGGTGGCTGTTGGCAATTAGAGGTAGGATTGTAGTTAGGTTATTTTGACAGTCTTTTTATGAAATACTTTGTTTCTCGCCTGGTTGCCCTACTGATGGTCGTTACCGTTGCCCTGGTGGGCTGTGGTAACTCACCCGATGGCCTCACAGGAAATTATAGCCAGGATACCTTAGCAGTTGTGAATAGTTTGAGAACTGCGATCGCTTTACCGGAAGATGCCCCAGAAAAGGCCGCCGCCCAGGCGGAAGCCCGGACCCTGATTAATAGTTTCGCTTCCCGCTACCGTCGAGACCCAGCGGTTTCTACTTCCAGTTCCTTTACTACTATGCGGACTGCCTTAAATGCCCTAGCAGGTCATTACAGTTCCTACCCTAACCGTCCCGTTCCTGATAAACTCAAGCAAAGACTAGAACAGGAGTTTAAACAAGTAGAAGCGGCTGTGAAACGGGGCGCTTAACTCCGGCTAACCTGATGGGGAAATTAACCGAGGCAACTCAATCTGATCTGTAATGATTAAGAGTTGCTTTTATGTGGTATATGTGCTATGGCTAAATCACCGATCGCCTTAAATTGGCTTCACCGTCTGCTGAGTCTCTATAAACCCATGTTAGGGGCTATATTATTAAGCCTGTTGGCCACTAGCCCAGGGCGATCGCAAACCATAGCCTTTTGTCGCCTCTCCCCAGAGGCGATCGCCTCTAAAGAAAGCCTGCGCCAAAGCGCTCTATCCGGGGATAGCAACGCCCAACAGCAATATAACCAGATCCTGATTCAACACGCCCAAGCTGTATATCGCTGTCGTCAGCAAAGCCGCCCCCAAAATCAGGCCTTATGGTTAAGACTATATAGCTGTGATGCCCAACCCGGAGCCATCGAAAAGCTGTTAGATGACATCATCAACAAAGGCTATAACCAAGTTTACCTAGAAGTATTTTATGACGGTCAGGTGTTACTTCCCGCGGCCAATAACCCCACCCCTTGGCCGTCAGTGATGCGATCGCCTGGCTTGGAACAAGTAGACCTCCTCGCGCAAACCATCGAAAAAGGCAGACAACGGGGGCTACAGGTTTACGCCTGGATGTTTATGCTCAACTTTGGTTATACCTACACCCTACTACCTAACCGCGCCGGAGTCCTTGCCGTCAATGGTAGTGGGGAAACCACCGTCACCGCGAATTTAGACGGCACCGCCAGCAACGATTTTGGGGAAAGCTACATCAATCAGGGTTTCGTTGACCCCTATAATCCCACCGCACGACAAGATTTTAATACCCTCCTGAATGCCGTCCTTAGCCGTCGCCCCAGTGGTGTTCTGTTTGACTATGTTCGCTATCCCAGGGGTTTGGGACCTCAATCAGTAGCCAGCCGGGTTAAGGATTTATGGATTTATGGGGATGCTTCCCTGTCCGCCTTGCTGCAACGAGCCAACAACGACCGGGGACGGGAACTGCTACAACGCTATGTTAGCCAGGGTTTTGTCACGGAAAATGATGTTAATCAGATCAATCAAAAGTATCCTGAGCCAACCGAGCCAACACCAGCAGAGCCACAGGAACCACAGCCACAGGAACCACAGCCACAAGAAAAACCACCCCTGTGGCATGATGAAACCGCCCTCCCCGCTCTCAGTGGCATTCCCAGCCTGGGAAATACCTTTAATCAACAATTGTGGCGGTTGAGTGTGGCTCACGCCCAACAGGGGATTCTGGACTTTTTAAATATGTTTAGCCAGCCAGTACAATCACGCGGCATTCCGGCTGGGGCGGTGTTTTTCCCGGAGGCTAACCGTCGCGTTGGGGAACAGGGTTTTGATTCCCGGCTGCAACCTTGGGATCGGTTCCCTAGTGCGATCGAATGGCATCCCATGGCCTATGGAGTTTGTGGCACCACAAGCTGTATAGTTGAACAAGTGGAAACTGTTGCTAACCAAGCCCAACCGGGAACTAAAATTATCCCAGCGATCGCTGGAGACTGGGGCAAATCCATTAAAAACCGCCCCCCCCTAGAACATCAGATGCGCGACATTATCAATGCTATTCCCCAAATTCAGTCAATCAGCCATTATTCCTACGATTGGCAAGAACCACAACTTACACGCGATCGTCAATCATGTCGGTAATCGGCAAAACCTTTAAACTAGAAGATGATGCTTTCCAGCCTCTTCTATACTGTCGTTCATAACTAAGGAGTTATAACTTTGAAAAGCGCACAACCCCAACAGGGTTTACCAGCCATTGTTCTGGGAATTATCGTCGCACTGGCTATTCTGATTGGGCTTAATTCTTTTGTAATTATTAATCCTGGTCAAGCCGCCGTGTTAAGTATTCTCGGAAAGGCCCAGGATGGCGCACTACTAGAGGGGTTACACTTTAAGCCTCCCATAATTTCCGCCGTCGATATTTATGATGTCACTGTCCAGAAGTTTGAAGTTCCCGCCCAAAGTTCCACCAAGGATCTACAGCAACTTTCCGCTAGTTTTGCCATCAACTTCCGCCTTGACCCCGTAAATGTCGTGCAAGTCCGCCGGGAACAAGGTACTCTACAAAATGTGGTATCTAAAATTGTCGCGCCCCAAACTCAGGAATCTTTTAAAATTGCCGCTGCTAAACGTACCATTGAGGAAGCCATTACTCAACGGGAGGAACTGAAAGCAGATTTTGACGAGGCTCTGGTGTCACGATTAGATAAATATGGCATTATTGTTTTAGATACCAGTGTTGTCGATCTGACTTTCTCCCCTGAATTTGCTCGCGCCGTTGAAGAAAAACAAATCGCTGAACAACGGGCGCGGCGGGCTGTCTATGTCGCTAAAGAAGCTGAACAACAAGCCCAAGCCGACATTAACCGCGCTAAGGGTCGGGCGGAAGCTCAACGCTTATTAGCCGAAACTCTCAAGGCTCAAGGTGGTGAGTTGGTACTGCAAAAAGAGGCGATCGAGGCTTGGCGACAAGGGGGTTCTCAAATGCCTAAAGTCCTGATTTTGGGTGATTCTAAAAGTAAGGTTCCCTTCTTATTTAACGTCGGCGACCTAACTAAATCCTAATCATTGTCACCCAGTTGTTATTTCCTAGTAGGGGCATCCGCCCCTATTTAAACTATTAAGATTTGCCAATAAAGCCCTTAGCTAAAAGATGAATATATTAACTCTACAATCAGTTCAAAAAGACTTCGGAACTAAAGAAATTCTTAGGGATGCTAACCTGAATTTAGGAGTTATGGATAAAGTGGGTTTAATTGGAACTAATGGTTCTGGAAAATCCACCCTACTAAAAATGATTGTAGGTAGCGAACATATTGATGGCGGTCAACTCTGGGTTAACCCGAAAATTAAACTAATATATTTGCCGCAACAACCAGAACTTGATGAAAATAACACCGTTTTAGAACAGGTTTTTGCTGATAGTGGTGATAAACTGCATCTGATTCAGGAATATGAGGAACTTTCCTTAAAAATTGCTAAATTTCCCGATGATGAAAGCCTCATGACTCGCTTTTCCGAAATTATGCAGCGCATGGATGCTAGTAATGCTTGGGAATTGGAAACTCAGGCAAAAATTATTTTAACTAAATTGGGAATCGAGGATTTTGATGCCAAAATTGGCAGCCTTTCGGGAGGATATCGCAAACGTATTGCTTTGGCGGCGGCGCTATTGCGAGAACCAGATGTTTTATTAATGGATGAACCGACTAACCATCTTGATGCTATGTCTGTGGAATGGTTACAGGATTATTTGAATAGTTATCGGGGCGCTTTGTTTTTAATTACTCACGATCGCTATTTTTTAGATAAGGTCACTAACCGCATTATTGAAATCGATCGCGGTGATTTATATACCTACTCCGGCAATTATTCCTATTACTTGGAAAAAAAAGCCGAAATGGAAGATGTAGCGGTCAGCCAACAACATAAACATAAAGGAGTTTTGCGCCGAGAATTGGAATGGTTAAAGCGAGGACCCAAAGCCAGAAGCACTAAGCAAAAAGCCCGGATTCAACGAGTTGAAGAAATGCAGGATGTTGAGTTTAAATCAACCATCGGGAAAGTCGAAATTTCGACCCCCGGTCGCCGCATTGGTAAGAAGGTAATTGAGTTAAAGAATATTGCTAAATCCTATGATGACAAAACTTTAATTAAAGATTTTACCTATACATTTAACCCCCAAGACCGCGTGGGAATTATTGGCAGTAATGGAGTCGGAAAATCTACCCTTTTAGATTTAATTACGGGTCGGGTTGAACCGGACTCGGGAACTGTGGAAATTGGCAGCACTATTCATATTGGCTATTTTGACCAACATTGTGATAACCTGCTGGAAGCGATGAATGAAAATCAGCGGGTTATTGATTATTTAAAAGAGGTCGCAGAATATGTGACTACCGCTGACGGAACCCAAATTACCGCTTCCCAAATGTTGGAGAGGTTTCTATTTCCTCCCGCCCAACAATATGCTCCCTTAAATAAGCTATCTGGCGGCGAAAAACGGCGTTTGTTTCTGTTACGGGTATTAATGGAAGCACCCAATGTTCTGATTTTAGATGAACCGACTAATGATTTAGATGTGCAGACTCTTTCGGTGTTGGAAGAGTATTTAGAGGAGTTTAATGGATGCGCGATCGTCGTGTCTCACGATCGCTATTTTTTAGATCGCACCGTCGATATGATTTTCGCCTTTGAGTCTCAGGGAGTCCTGCGTCAATATCCCGGTAATTATTCCGTTTATTTGGACTATAAACAAGCGGAAGAAGTCGCCAAAGCACAGTCACAGCAAATGCAGGTCGAGGCTACCCCCAGCCAACCAGAACCGGAAAAATCCCCCCGCTATTCCTGGGGGAAAGACGGGCGGCGCAAACTTTCCTCTAAGGAAAAGCGAGAGTATGAAAATCTGGAAAAAGAAATCGCTAAGTTAGAGGAGAAAAAACAGCAGTTAGAGGCGGAACTTTACCAAGCCTCATCAACTTCTGTCAGTCGGGTGCAGGAGTTACACCAGCAAGTTGAGTCCTTGACAGTGGAAATTGATCAGGCGACAGAAAGATGGATGGAGTTGGCAGAAATTGCCAGTTTATCTTAAAATAAGGGAGGGGGTCTAGGCTTGCACAATCACCATTTCACCGTAGCATCTTTAGCAAGAAAGCAGAAGTTATCATGGCTAAGTTAGACCCGCTTCCCGAAATTCTTGATGCCCTAGCCCGGTCAATGGAAAAGCAATTCCAGGGGGGACTCTGTTCGATTTTACTATGCGATCGCCACGGGAAACTACACCACGGCGCAGCCCCTAATTTGCCCAAGGCTTACTCCCAGGCTTTAGATGGGATGATCATTGGTCCCGAAGCTGGTTCCTGTGGAAAAGCTGCTTTTTGTCGGGATATTGTCATCGTTGCTGATATTGCGACAGACCCCCTATGGCAAAACTTCAGACATTTAGCCCTAGAACATCAATTGCGTGCTTGTTGGTCGGCTCCGGCGATCGGTAGTGATCAGCAAGTTTTAGGAACTTTTACCGTTTATTTCAAGACCTGTCGCACTCCCCAAAATCAAGAGTTAGAAATTCTCCGCCTTAGCGCCCATATTGCCTCCATTGCTATTGAACGCGATCGGACTACCCAAGCCTTAGCCGACTTAAATCAACAGTTAGAAGTGCGGGTAGAAGAACGTACCGCCGCCCTCAGAGAAAGTGAAGCTAAGTTAGAAGCAATGCTTAATTTTGCTCCGGCGGTAATTTATGTCAAAGACTTACAAGGACGACATACCTTTGTTAACAGGGCATTTCTGACATTATTTAACTGTACTCTAGCAGATATCATTGGCAAAGTTAACCATGATTTTTACCCACCCGAAGTCGCTGATGTTTTTGAAAAACATGACCGCATAGTAATTGAATCTTGTCACTTCCATCAGCTCGAGGAAGAGGTGACCATCCATGACCAAAATTATACTTTCCTCTCCCATAAGTTTATCCTGTTTGACCAAAATCAGCAACCCTACGCCCTCTGTGGTATTTCCAATGATATTACCCAGCGCAAGGCTTTCTACAATGCCCTCCAACGCAGTCAAGAACAACTCAAGGCAACTTTGCAAGCCATTCCCGACCTAGTATTTAGACTGAACAGCCAAGGGGAATATCTGGCTATTTATCCATCCGAATATGTCGGAAATTTAGTGGACATCAAATTAGCCATTGGTCACTCAATCAAGGAACTATTACCCCCCCCTATTGCGGCGAAATATAGTCAGGTTACGCAAACAGCCCTAGCCACTAACACCCTACAAACCTATGAACAAGATGTAGTGATTGATGGGGTTTTGCGTCATGAAGAAGTCCGGGTGGCTCCCTGTGGTGACCATGAGGTAGTTTTTGTCATTCGGGATATTAGCGAACAGCAAGCAGCACTCCGTGAACGCCAAAAAGCCGCCGCCACTATCAGGAAAAGTGAGGACAGATTTGCACGCATTGCCAATAATATGCCGGGGGTTTTATATCAATATGTTTTGCATCCTGATGGCTCCCATAATTTTATCTATATTAGTGAACGCTGCCAACAAATTTTTGGTTTAGATGCTGATACAATCACCAGAGATGCTAATGAGTTATTCAGACTTTTTGAGTCGGAAGATTTTATCTCTCTTAAATCCTCAATTTTGCTATCTGCAAGCACCTTAAACACCTGGTCTTGGGAAGGAAAATTGATTACCCCATTTGGTGAAAAAAAATGGATACAGGGTATTTCTCAACCGGAACAACAAGCTAATGGCGATATTCTTTGGGATGGGGTAGTGGTAGACATCAGTGAACGTAAATTGATGGAAATCAAATTACAAAAAACTGTAGCCGAGTTAGACCGGGCTACCCGCCTTAAAGATGAGTTTCTGGCAAATATGAGCCATGAACTGCGTACCCCTCTTAATGGGATTTTGGGGATGTCGGAAGCGTTAAAACAAGGCATATTAGGGACATTGAACCCTAATCAACATCATGCGATCGCGATGATTGAAAAAAGTGGTAAACACTTACTAGAATTAATTAGCGATATTCTGGATCTGTCCAAAATAGAGGCGGGGAAACTCGAACTATATCTAACGGAAGTATCAGTGCAGGAACTATGTAACTCTAGTTTAACTTTAGTCAATCACTTGGCATTTACCAAACAAATTAATATAGAGAGTAACATACCCCAGCAATTACAAAAAACTTTCATCAAAGTAGATAATCGGCGGCTGCGTCAAGTCCTGATTAACTTGCTAAGTAATGCGGTAAAATTTACCCATAAAGCTGGTAAAATTAACTTAAATGTTGGCATAAAACCATCTCCTAATCCGGCAATTTCCACTCCTCAATCTATCTATTTCTCAGTCATAGATAACGGAATTGGGATTGCTCCCGATGACTTAGATAAACTGTTTTTACCTTTCACCCAAATTGATAGTAGTCTGAATCGTCAATATAGTGGTACTGGACTGGGATTAGCTTTGGTTAAACAAATCATAGAATTACATGGCGGTTGTGTTCAGGTGAGCAGTCAACTGGGTAAAGGTAGCTGCTTTACAGTTTATTTACCCTATAATGAAACCTCAAATAATATGAGCAACTTACCCGATAGTTATAGATGGGAATTGCCTAGTTATTTGAATGTAATAAATCCTCAGTCTCCATTAATTATGCTGGCGGTAGAGAAGGAGGCTCATTTGATTACACTGTCTAGTTATCTGGAAGCTAAAGGCTATAGTTTATTGATAGCCAGAAATGGACAGGAGGCGATCGCATTAATCGAATCCCAATCTCCCCAATTAGTTGTAATTGATATTCAAATACCTGTGCTTGAGGGTTTAGCAGCCATTAAATATATTCGCCAAAATCTCAAGTTAACTAACTTGCCAATTATTGCCTTAACTGCTGTAGAAACCACTGGCGAACCGGAAAAATTACGAGAAGCGGGAGCCAATGAATATCTAACTCAACCGATTAAATTAAAACATTTATCTAACCTAATTCATAACCTTTTAAACCCCTAAACTTGTCCCTATAGTCCCACCCATCATCAAAGCCAGTCCCGTTAACTATCGCCCCTCAATTATAGCAATAAATGTGGTCGGTTAGATGTTGTTGTCAGAGGCGATCGCCTTTTTATATTGACTGAAAAGTGCGATCGCTTTTGGGAGTCAGGGAACCTCGGCTAAAGCGGCTTTAACTACTTCCACCCCAGCACCGGGAAGGTGTGCGTTTTCGCTTAAATATCGCTTCCAGGCTTTAGTCCCTGGTTGTCCAGCGAAAAGTTGTAGGATATGGCGGACAACGCTGTTAAGTCGCCCTCCCTGACTTAACCAATTTTCGATATAGGGAAGCATTTGTTCTACTACTTGATGACGGGTGGGTGGGTTGATATTTTCGCCGTAAATTTCTCGGTCAGCGATCGCAAATAAATAGGGATTATCATAGGCGGCGCGACCAATCATTACCGCATCAACTTTTGTGAGTTGTTGTTTCACCTGTTCAAGGGTAGTAAATCCTCCATTAATTTCAATTGTCAAATCGGGAAATTCTGCCTTGAGACGGTGAACATCTCCATAACGCAGGGGGGGTATATTTCGGTTATCTTTGGGGCTTAATCCTTGTAGCCATGCTTTGCGCGCGTGAACAGTAAAACGCTGACACCCAGAGGCGGCGACCACCCGCACAAATGCGGCCATATCTTCATAGCGATCGCGATTATCGATACCAATACGATGCTTAACTGTTACCGGAATATTAACGGCTTTTTTCATGGCTGAGATGGCTTGAGCAACTCTTTCCGGTTCCGCCATTAAACAAGCGCCAAAGTTACCATTTTGCACCCGCGCACTCGGACAACCTACGTTGAGGTTAATCTCATCATAACCCCAATCTTCGGCGATTTTAGCACAGGTCGCCAGTTCATTAGGATCATCTCCCCCAACCTGTAAGGCGAGGGGTTTTTCTTCTGGTGAAAAGTCCAGTAATTTGTGGCGATCGCCGTTAATAATTGCAGCACTTGTCACCATTTCTGTATACAGTAGGGGACGGCGGGTAATTTGTCGCATGAAGTAACGAAAATGGCGATCGGTCCTATCCATCATGGGTGCAATACTCAGGATATGACTTTGATAATTGTCCTCACTTAACCTCAGTTGTGGACTGATAGCTGTCATGTTTAAAATCATAGACTATACTATAATTAGAGTATCTAAGACTATCTAATAATAGTATACCATGACTAATTTTTATGGCAATCTTTCCCCCCAACCATTCCGCCCAAATATCTGATCAATACTCACCAACTGCTCAATGTTCAGCCCGGATTAACTCATCACTCTGCGCCATATCTTCCCCCATGACATCATCGATATTAATCAACCCGTGATTAGGCAAAAAATTACAGGTAAAACTTGATATAATTAGTGGGCTTACTGATTACTTACTGAGTCCATAATTAACCATGCTAGAACCAGGGACATTACTGTTAAAACTTCAACAGCAAACCGCACGGGCTTTAGAGGTCGGTGCATTACAGCCTATTAGCACCCATTATCAGCTCATTGAACAGGCGGAAATCCCTTTTTTGGTCAGGGTGATAGATAATCTACAACGCAAGGCTACAGTCCAGGAAAAGCAGGAAAAAACCCAGACCGCCACCGGGGTAGAATTTAATCCTTTTTTACCTTATGACCCTGATTTATTTGTCGAGAATTTATCAGCTACTCATGTGGGTTTACTTAATAAGTTTAATGTCGTTGATTATCATCTGTTGATAGTAACGCGGGATTTTCAAGAACAGGATAGTTTACTAACCTTAGAAGATTTTGAGGCTATGTGGCTGGCTTTGACCGAAATTGACGGTTTAGCCTTCTATAATGGTGGTCGAGAGGCGGGGGCTAGTCAACGCCATAAACACCTTCAACTTGTGCCGTTTCCCCTAATTCCTAATGGTTTAAATGTACCGATTGAAAAGGCGATCGCATCTAGTATTTTTTCCGGTTCAATCGGTAAAATACCCCCCTTTGAGTTTCGCCATACTTTATCATTATTTGAACCCGGTTTAGTCAATGATTATAAATTAGCCGCCCAAGTAACTTTGGCAGAGTATTTAAAATCCTTGGATTTCCTGAAAATCTCAATTAATGATAATGGGAAACCCGCCACACATTATAACTTATTGGCGACTCGAAATTGGCTGTTAATTATACCGCGATCGCAAGAAAGTTGGGACGACATATCCGTTAATTCTTTAGGGTTTGCGGGGGCGCTACTGGTTCGTAATCATCAACAATTGGCACAACTAAAGCAACAACAACCCTTAACTATTCTCAAGTCTGTGGCTTTCCCTATTTAAGCTACAGATAGCGCCTGTTTAATGCGTTGAACAAATGATGCAGGCATTCCCGCCACCCATTTTTCTCGGATGATACCATCTTCCACTATTACAGCGGTGGGGACAGTATCAATTTTTAGGCGATCGTATGCTACGCTATCTAAAGCGACCACCGAAAAATTGAGTTGATAACTATCAACAAACCACCGCATTTCATCATAATTAGTAAACGCGACAACCCCTAAAACATCAGGCAATTCCGGGCAATCATGGACAATTTTTAACACCTGTAACCAGTCCTTACACTGAGGACAGCGGGGACTCATAAAAACGATTAATTTTGAACCCAAACTGAGGTCTAAATCTACTGCTTCTCCTAACCATTGATTTTGCCAGGGTCGGTTAGCTTGAATCGGCGCTAAATCAAGGAATGGATAGCCATGAATATCTAAATAGGCTAGGGAAGCTGAGGCGGCTGTATAGCTAACTAAAAACGTCGCTATAACAATCATCCACCGCCATAAAATAGTCCCTGTGTTATAGTTGCCAATTAAACCTACACCTAGGAAAATAATATATAATAAATTCAGCAGTAAACTTTGATTGGGGGTGATTTTTAGCCAGCCATTATAACAGCCACAATCTTCCGTTTTTCCCGTCGATGTACTCCCATAAGTTAACCACGACAGACCCATTAAAATTATGATACTAAACGGGATCATAATGGCGGGTGTCGCCCCGAAAATTAACGCGGTTCCTATGGTCGCTTCAACAGCTATAAAAGTGATGGTTATCGGTTCAATTAACCCAGAAGTAAATAGCCTCAGTTGGGCGATGTGTTGGGCGAATTTCCAAGGTTCAATAATTTTGGCGATCGCTGTTAGTAAAAATACACTTCCGACAAATACAATACCAAAATTAGCTAATGTTGCGGATATCATAGTTAAATCATGGTTAAGCGTTAATCACAGGGGTTGGGCTTCCTACAGGTTATCCCCGAATCAACTAGAGACCCAGGGAAACCTATATACACTGGGGAAAGGACATCTGACAATTATGTGATAAAACTTTGCATTGTTCAAGATTTAACCTTCCCATATCTATGATATCATTGTTTATCTTCAATAGTAGCTTTACCTCATTTTGGTATCCCCAACTGAGGCGATCGCTTGCTTATTTGGGAGGGACATAAAATCTATAGCAATTCCTGATTGATCTACATCTAAACTCCCCTTACCCTATTGGGGAGAGGGGTTAGCAGTGAGGGATTAGATAAGTTAAAATCTGATTAATACCCATGAAACAATCCCTTAATACTTCATAATTCAGTCAGGTTAATAACTGCTATAGAAGACTCTTGTAAATTACCAGTATACTTATAGAAAAGTGGGAACTAGAATTAACAACCTACAAGTTACTAAAGTTGTAGATGGAGATACTATCAAAGTCTTGCTAAATGGTCGCCGAGAACCTCTGCGATTGCATTGCGTTGATACCGAGGAATCATTTGCTAAAGGTTCCAAACCTGTCACGCAAACCGGAATAGAGGCTTCAGCTATGGCTAAAAAATACTTCACCGAAGCTGATGGAACCTTAACCCAAGTTGATTTGGAATTTGATAGTCATGATTCCTTAAAAGTCTGCTTAGACAAATACCGAGATACCTATGGTCGTTTGATTTGCTATGTTCATAAGGGCGATGATAATTATAACTTGCGATTAATTCAAGAAGGTTGGAGTCCCTATTATATTAAATATGGGCGATCGCAATTTTATCACCGCCAAATGATGGAAGCAGAAGCGATCGCTCAATCCCATAATCTCATCATTTGGAATCGTAATTTACCTCAAAATAAGCCATTTCGTGATTATGAACTATTAAGCTGTTGGTGGTCATTAAGGGATAGTATTATTCAAGATTATCGCCATCATGGCAAAACAGCCGGAGTGCTTTCTGTCCGTTTTGATTATCCCGAAATTCTAGCCGCCGCCGCTAGTCAACAATGGATTACTGTATTTTGTGACTTACAAGATGGTATCACCAAATGGATTGGTAATAGTGCCTTAATTCATACAGGGTCAAAAGACCATATTATCAAGTTATGGATACCAGAAGCCAAAAGCGATAAAAATGCACCCATTGTCCGATTGATTAATCGTCGATATGCTGGTCTCGGTCGAGGATATGTTTATATTACTGGTCGGGTTATTATGTATCGAGATAAACCCGAAATCACCATAAATCACCCACAGCAATTATCTGATTTTTGTCCTACACCACATCACTTACAGCAATTGATAGCACTTGGGGAGCCTGATCATGTACAATCAAAGATAATTGTTGAATCTAGGAGTTAAGAAAAATGCCAGCCGATTTACCAAAAGGATTCCCAGAACCCACAGCCATTGGAACTATTGAAGTTAAAAAATACCCCCATTATCGGGCTGTTACCTACCGTCATCAGGGAGATTTAACCATCGCCACCCGCATGGCATTCAACCCCCTATTTCAACATATTAGCACTAATAATATCGCCATGACAACCCCCGTCGAGGCGCGATATTTACAGGAAGATTCCTGGGAAGAAACATCGGCGGCTGATGTGTCTTTTTTATATTCTCAACCCGAAATTAATCCCCAAACTGTTGATTCTGATGTCACCGTAACAGATACCCCAGAAATGATCGTCGTTAGCATTGGGATTCAAGGTCCTTATACCTGGGAAAGCTACCAAATACATTTGGATAAATTGAAAGACTGGTTACAACAGCATCCCGAATATCAAATTTTTGGACCCCCAAGACGCTTGTTTTATAATTCCCCCATGACTCCCCCCTATTTAAAATATAGTGAAGTACAAATCCCCATTACTCCCCGTTAACCGCTGGGGGTTGACAAGTTTTGGCGACTCATCATATAATATTGACATATTCTTTTTTCATAATTGGAATGTTTTAGTCAAAAAAAAATGTGTATTTCCCCATTATATAAATAATACCACAGCCTCACCCCAAAATCAAGACGCGACCCCCAACCAGAAATTTTTGTAACAATTATTAATTTTTTGTTACAAAAGTTAATCTAATTATCAGAATAGACCGATACCGGGGAATCGCCCTGGGTGTAACCATAACAGGCGGGACTATGTTAGAGGGAACTAGAATCCAAGCTCTTGGCTTCTTCGTCGCTTTGGGGAAGGTGTAAGCCGCACTCTTGTTTAAGTCCCCGGAACCGGGTATCACGATCGCTTTGATCACTATCAGTCACCGGGCGACTGGAATGCCAATCACCAACAGTAGTGTAACCGAGGTCAAAATAGGGATGATAGGGGAGGTCGTGGGCGGTTAGATATTGATAGACATCGCGGGAATGCCAATTAAGAATCGGGTAAACCTTATAACGACCCGATTGGTAATCAATAGAACGCAAAGTTTGGCGGTGTGCGGTCTGATCAGCCCTAAGTCCCGCCAACCAAGCCGTAGCCCCAAGTTCGTTTAAAGCCCGTTGCATAGGTTCAACCTTGCGGATTTGGTCATAGCGGTTAAAGGCTTCGAGATCATTTTGTTCCCACAGACGACCATAAAGTGCTTCCATCCTAGCCGGAGACAGGGAAGATTGATAGACTTTCAGATTGAGTTGGAGGCGCTGAGTCAATTCTTCAGCAAAGCGGTAGGTTTCAATGGGAAGATAACCCGTATCGACCCAAATCACCGGAATATCTGGAACTACCTGGGTAACTAGATGTAGCATCACAGCCGATTGGATACCGAAACTGGTACTCATCAACAACCCTGACCCAAAAGTTTCCGCAGCCCATTTCACAATATCAGTAGCATTAGCATTTTTGAGGCGATCGTTAATGCTATCGAGATCCAGTTGCTCTAAAGTGCGATCGTCACAGCACCCGTTTTGGTCTGACGGGATAGATGCAGATTGTCCGTTGGAATTAATTAGACTCAAATTCGTCATCTTTTTTCCCTCCTAGAGACCCCCGCCATAGCTGTATTCAGCTGGGCTGGCTGCCGGAGTAAACGAGGGGCAGCACTTAGTTGGCATACGAATAACCATCCTTCTTGTGAATATTTGACTGATACATTTACGCGACATTTTTCCGGTTGTTCCCGGACAATGCAACGATAGCA
>NZ_JARPLU010000230.1:0-5824 GCF_032349615.1 Limnospira sp. PMC 1279.21
TATTATACCGTATTGCCCTAAAATATTAACCTAATTTGAGATTAAATCATGCTCTATCTGCTAAGTGGCCACGCGCGGCTACCACTCAGCCCAAATGCTTGTGGATTATGGAAAATCGGCGATTTCGGCAATCGGGTTGTGGTATATTAAACAGAATCCTGCGATGAAAAAGTTAAGGTTAAGGCTATGAGCGAAATTTTTACAGGCAGTCTTATTGAACCCGTGTTACTCCTCTTAGGTTCCGTAGGGTTTTTCTTTTTTGCCATTCAAGCCTATCGCCAACTAGAAAAATGACTCCACCGTAGTAGGTGGCCGGGTGAAATCCCTTCCTCAAACTCCTATACTTTGATCAATACTAAAGCAATACAATGGTTATAAATGCACAGGACGGAAAATCTTTAGATGTGTTTGGGGTAGGAAATGCCCTATTAGATATTCTGGCCTTTGTCGAAGATGATTTTCTGGAAACTCATCAACTGGGTCGCGGCGGTATGACTCTGATGGATGCTCACCAACAGGGTACTTTATTGCAAGAGTTGGAGAATAGCCCACTTAAATTAAGCTGTGGCGGTTCTGCTGCTAATACCATGATGGCGATCGCTCAAAGTGGTGGAACTGGTTATTTTGCAGCCAAAGTAGGTTCCGACACCAACGGCGAGTTTTACAGACAAGACATGACCGCCGCCGGAATTGAGTTTGGGGTTAAATCGGCTACTGAAGAACAAGGACCCACAGGAACCTGTTTAGTCCTGACCACCCCAGACGCAGAACGCACCTTATGTACTAATTTAGGGGTATCTATTGCTCTGTCTCCAGCCGATATCGATTGGGAAGCATTTCGCCGCAGCCAATATGTATATATTGAAGGTTATCTCTGGGATGCTCCTGAACCCCGCCTAGCCTGTTTAGATATCCTCCAACAAGCTCAAACCCATAATATTAAGGTGGCTCTCACCTTTTCTGACCTATTCCTGGTGGAACGACACGGCGAGGAACTGCGACAATTATCAGCAGAATATGCTGATGTGATTTTCTGTAATGCAGATGAAGTCAAGGCGTTTTGTCAAGAAACAGACCTAGAAGCCTGTGCGCGTCAAATGTCTTCCTTAGCGGATCTAATTTTCATTACTAATGGCGGTCAAGGCTGTTTAGTTGTCCAAAATCAAACCATTACCCCGGTTTCTGGTTTTCCGGTGAAGCCTATTGATACTGTAGGTGCGGGGGATGCTTTTGCTGGTGGCGTTCTCTATGGACTCACTAACGGATTAACTACTGAGAAAGCTGCTCGCTGGGGGAATTATCTAGGTTCTCAAATTGTACAAGTCCGGGGCCCTCGTTTATCAGAATCCTATCGGTCACAGCTAGAAAAAATCATCAGCCGCTAATTTGATCATCGATTATCGATCATTATCCTGTAGGGGCGGTTTCCTACTCTCTCCTTAACCCCGGACTACAGAAATAGGAATATCTATCTTGTTTGTACCCGGTCCAAACCGCCCCTAATTCTGATTAAGCTGTAGCTGCCTCAGTTTCTCCTTCCCCGTCTTCAGCTTGTCCGCCACCACGATACAGAATTGAAGCCACTACTTGATCAGCCTCAGCAATAACTTCTACACCCTCTGGGAGTTGCAGTTCACTAATATGCAGCGCATCGCCAACTTCTAGTGAAGAAACTTCTACATCAATAGCTTCGGGAATATTCCCTGGCTTGCAGTTTACTTGCACTTCAGTAATTACTAGATCAAGCATTCCCCCACTATTTTTAACTCCGATGGGTTCGCCGATAAAGTTTAGGGGAATAGTGACTTCCACACTCTCGAGAGTTCCTACTGAGAAAAAACTCAGATGATAAGGAAAGCCTTTCCATGGGTGGGTTTGTACTTCCCGCAACAGAGCCTTACCAGCCCAGGATAAATCGGGAATATTCAGTTGAATCAAGGTATGATTCACGGCTCCCTTTTTCATGAGATTTTCAGCGCTTTTGGCATCAATGGTCAGTTCTTCAGATTCAGCCCCTTTATGACCATAAAGAACGGCGGGAATTAGACCCTCACGGCGTAAAGCTCTCGGTTTAGAACCTGATGGTCGCTTCTGACATTGTACAGTGATTTCCATGATTATTTCCTACTAACTAAACTGTGATGAATTTAGGGATATTTTAACCCAAAAATGCCGAGCGATCGCCACCCCATAAAATTTGATCACTCGGGTTAAGATTGATGCTCTACGGGCTGACCTTTGGCATCTAATAAAGCTCTTTTCGGGCCGTGAATGGGGTCTTCGACAATAATGGTTTGATCGCGACTGGCTCCTAGAGAAACAATGGCGATCGGAACCTCCATTAATTCCGCCAAAAACTTGAGATAATCAAGAGCTTGTTTCGGTAAGTCTTCCAAATCGCGACATTCAGCCGTAGATTTTTTCCATCCCGGTAAGGTTTCATAAATCGGCTGACAGCGAGCAAACTTGCGACCATCACTAGGGAAATCTTCGCAGCGTTCACCATCAAGATTATAGGCGACGCAAACTTTGATCTCTTCCAACTCATCCAAAACATCAAGTTTGGTAATAGCCAGACAGTCTAAGCCATTAATACGCACTGCATAGCGACCAATCACCCCATCAAACCAACCACACCGCCGTTGTCGTCCGGTGGTGGTTCCAAATTCCGCGCCGCGATCGCATAATACCTGACCAATGCCATCAACCATTTCCGTAGGAAAAGGTCCCTCTCCCACCCTGGTAGTATAGGCTTTCGCCACACCAATCACCCGATCAATCATGGTTGGTCCCACACCAGCGCCCACACAAGCGCCACCCGCCACCGGATTAGATGAGGTGACATAGGGATAAGTGCCATGATCTAGGTCTAGTAGGGTTCCCTGGGCTCCTTCAAATAAAATATTGTGCCGTTTCCGCACAGCATTATCAATTTTCAAGGAGGCATCAACCACATGGGGACGCAGGCGTTCTGCATATCCCAGATATTCTGTGATCACTGCTTCCGGGTCTACCGGGGGCAGATCATAGAGTTTTTCGAGGAGGACGTTTTTATATTTAATTGTCCATTCGAGTTGCGATCGCAGACTTTCCGAGTCCATCAAATCAATGACTCGAATACCCGTGCGTTCTGACTTATCAGCATAGGTCGGACCAATACCTCTGCCCGTTGTCCCAATTTTACGAGTTCCTCGGCGTTCCTCCGATGCCTGATCAATCAAACGGTGATAAGGCATCGTCACATGAGCCGTTTGAGCGATCATCAGTTTGGCGGTAGAAATGCCAAGTTCTTCTAGTTGGTCCAGTTCTCCAATCAATATTTTGGGATCAATCACCGTCCCCGAACCGATAATGCACTCGGTATCAGGATACAAAATTCCCGATGGAATCAGATGCAGTTTAAAGGTCTGGCCGTTGACTACAACGGTATGACCCGCATTCACTCCTCCTTGGTAGCGAACCACAACATCAGCCGATTTGCTGAGGAGATCGGTAACTTTTCCTTTTCCTTCGTCGCCCCACTGGGCACCTATTACGATTACGTTAGCCAAGGGACTCTTACGCCAAGCTACGGTTTACACAAACTCCTATTATCTAATGTCCATTGGTGTCATGTCAAATACTTCGATCGCCAAATCTCCCCCAATAGCCTTAGAACCTGCTTCTCCTCGGCTTCACCAGAAATCTCACCACCCTAATTCGGCTCCCCGATATCATGTAAAGTTTTGTAAAAAAATGTGTTTTTGTAAAATAAGCTACAGAAATTGTTGTATCTTAGTAAAAGAGGAGTATAAGTAATCAGCCCAAACTCTCTTTTTCCCATCAAATACCCCATTAGGGATTTTGATAAATTTAAAAAACCCCTTTAAAGTTCGTCTGCTTCTCTTTTATTAATTAGACTGATTGCTTTTGACTTTTTATCAATCAACTTCTCAATCAACTCCGTAATTGTTGCCAGTCAGCGACATTGACTAATCCTCAATGATTAGGGGGAATTTTTTTATCTAAAAAATCCGGAATTCCGTTGATTTAAAATTACCAATTAGGATAGCATTACCATGATTAATACTCTAAATGAAGCCAATATAAACTTATTACACAAAGTGCAGAAACTTACTGGCATGAGCCAATTTGAGGCAGAAGTTGCGATCGACAAAATCACCAAATCAACCCCCTCTGGCTTCATGAACATCAAAAACCTTGAGCGAGAAGGCAAAACTACCCCCGACATTCAACTGGTTAATAATTTTGTGAACCGTATGCCTCCCTACCAAGGCACTATTTATCGTGGTATCCCTTTTAGTAAATTAGAAAAACTGCAATCTTTTCTGACACTTATTCAACGCAATTGCGGATATACTATTGACTATATGACCAGCTTTACCTCCGATGAGTTAGTAGCGGAAGATTATGCTTATTCTGCCTATCCAGTAATCATCAGGATTAAAAATAATATTTCTGGCATTTCAATTAAAGAGTTTTTAATTTACAGCGAAAATGAAATCATAATTCCCAAAGGAACCCAATATCGCTTAACTCATTTACCGAAAGTAATTGAACCAGAAGAAATTTTATATATTGACATGGAAGAAATTTAAAATCATGCTCTAGGGGTGGTTTCTGGCAAATGTTCCCCCACCCGTAGAGACGAAGGAATCACCCGATCATATCACCCGCCCTTATTGCTTATAAATCTGGTCAATTAACCAAATTGAGGCAACAATACCGACAAAGTGGGCTAGAATGGTGTGATTGCTGGCGAGAACGACAATCAGATCTAGAGGTTGGATAAAGTCGCGAACAGTACCGGTTCCGAATACTAACTGGGAAGTAGGTTGAGAGAGGGCTTTAGCAAATAATATCCCACCGATCGCCTCTGCCGCAATGAGGGTGAGAGTCATTCCCACCAAATTACTAATTAGGGTAATGCGAATTTGCTTAATAGTGTCAGCGCGGGAAGGTCGCTGCGGTCTACCCTCTCGTAAGCGTTTAGATAGGCGAGTATAAGCATAGGCTTGATAGGTACTGAACCCCAACACCAACAAGCCAGCCACGGCAAAAAAGAAACCGCCGCTAGTCACGGCGGATGTACTCCCGCCGCCGGTAGTTTGGGCGGCTACAGCCGCAAAAAATAGGATAATGGCAGAAATTACAGCTAGGACAAGCTGCGCCCAAAAACAGATCCATCCCGCCCTACGGAGGGCAACAGCAACTCGCTGGGCGGACGCAGGTAAAGCTGGGCGTTCAGATGGATTAGACATTGTTTGAGGCTATATTTTGACTTGACCAATGGTAGATAATCAGTTCGGTGTGCTACATTTAACCTGTTCAAACCTGTACAAAAATTATGAAAGCTTTACACAGATTGAAAAAGTATCGCATTGTCTTGGAAGACAACGGCAGTAGCCTGCAAAGCACGAAGCATAATGTTTCGTGCGCCTACCCAATCACGGGGTGCTGTATAGCCGCAATTAGGACATTTAAAAACCTTACTTCCCCCTAGTTTCTCATGGATTTTACCACAATGGGGGCAGGTTTTAGAGGTATAACTTTCGTTACAACGAACCACTAAAACACCTTTTCTTTCTGCCTGTTGCATCAGATGTTTAGCAAATCTGTAGTGACTCCAAGTTAACAAGTTTTTCACTGACTTAGAGTTGAGCTTTCTACGAGATTTTAAAACCATTTGACTAGAATTAAAAGTAGGAAGAAAGATAAGTTTATAGTGATTAACCAAGAAATGAGCGACTTTCTTATGTAAATCATCCACTAGGTTACGAATCCGCTCCCGCATTCGATGAGAAGCTTTACGCATTTGATCTCT
>NZ_JARPLU010000231.1:0-5803 GCF_032349615.1 Limnospira sp. PMC 1279.21
ATGGGCGCATTATCGATTCAAACTAACCCTGAGACATCAAGGGGAAATAACTGAACAGTTGTAGATGTGACCGAAGAATACACCAGCAAAACCTGTACTCACTGTGGTCATGTCCATTCCCAGCTAGGTGGCTCAAAAGTGTTCCGATGTCCGGAGTGCGGGTTCACTCTACCACGGGACTGGAACGGTGCTTTTGGAATCTTTCTAAAAGCTTTGCGGGATACCGCCTCTGTTACCTTAACGGGTAATAGTGCTATCGTTGCATTGTCCGGGAACAACCGGAAAAATGTCGCGTAAATGTATCAGATCCACATAGGCGATCTGTTCCGGTTAAAATTGGTGACGGGAGAAGGGGGTAGCCATCTCCGAGATACCGATCTAGGATGCACGCACAGAAAAAATTTAATTATATGAAAGTAGAATCGATTAAAATCGAAAACTTCAAACGATTTCAGGACCTAGAAATTTCATTCAAGAATAATATTCTGGACGAGGTGAGCGATCGCTATCTGATCCTCGGCGATAACGGAACAGGTAAAACGACCCTCTTACAGGCGATCGCCCTTCCTTTAGCCTTAGCAACTGGTCGGATTCGAGATGTAGCAGATTTTAACTGGATCGGTTTCCTTCCCGGTCGCCATTTTAGGTGGGGATCGCCAAAGATTGAGATGCAGATTTTATTTGAGGAGGAAGAATTAAAAACCACTTCTGAACTGGCAAAAAAATGGTACGATGCTCAACCTGACGAATTCAAAGAAATGCGGGAATTTGTCGAACCGGGAGATAGCCGGAGAGTGAGTCTTCTGTTAAACGGTGATTTTTGGAAAGCTGGAGATACTCCCGCAGAACGCGCCCAATTTAGAGGAAGATATTATGCTCAATGGTTTATCAATAGGAGAGAACAATCTGTCCGACATTATTTTGCCAAACTTCCCGGAGTTTTTTGGTTTGACCAGTTCAGGAACTTAGGTTCCCATTCCAAGCCAGACAGTAGCAGAGACAATCTCAACGAAAGTAGTAGTCAAGCATCCTTTGATGTGGGAGTCGGCATTTTACGACAATACCTGATTGATTGGCACAGAAACCAAGAATCAGGAATTGGCGATTATTCAAATAGTTATTTATTGCAGATAGAAAGACTTTATCAAAAAGTTTTTCCCGATCGCTCATTTGCTGGGATAGAAAAACTGCCCACTCAAAATGATCCGACAGGTTCAGAAACTTATTTTCTGCTGAATGATGGATATCGAACCTATGACGTTCAAGAAATGTCAGCCGGAGAACAGTCTGTTTTTCCTTTGTTATATGAATTTGTGAGGCAACAAATTGCTTATTCGGTGGTCTTAATCGATGAAATAGATTTGAACTTACATCCTCCGGCTGCTCAATATTTTGTATCCCAACTGATGAAAATTGAACCGACCTGTCAATTTATTATTACCACTCACTCTGACTCGGTGAGCAATGTTGTTGGAGAAAGTGAAACCTACCGTTTACCGGGAGGAACGCTGTGTCTGTAACCAATCTCTACTGCGAAGGAGGTCCTAAAAGCATTGATATTCGAGTCATTCGTCAGTTATTACCCAAATGTGAAATTCACCCTCTCGGTGGCAAAACTTCCAGCTTTCTGAGTAGTATTATCGCCGACCGTGACCGACAACCAAATTTAGCTTGTTTGGTCGATCATGATTTCGATTGTCAAGATTGGCCAATAACCAATGAACCCATTCGATGTGTATATGACCAAATATGGGTCGGTTGGGCGTGGGAGAGAAAAGAGATTGAAAACTATTTAATCGATCCGGTAGTCGTCCGAAAGGCATTAGGAAAGAAAGCACCATCAGACTCTGAGTATCAGAATGCTTTAGACCAAGCAGCCCAGAAAATTGCTGCATATTCGGCGGCAAGAACTGCTTTGGCTTGCGAAAAATTCAAGAATTTGTGGGGTGACAAAGTTCGACAAGGACATTCATTCCCGCCCAAACTCGGCGAAGATTACTGCGAAGTAAGGATAGCTGAAATTGTTAGAAAATATAAGGGCGAGAGAATTGTGTCAGAGAAAGATGTGCAAGGGAAATTCAGGGATTTACTTCCTAAATTCAAATCAGCAGGATCTCGTTTTCAAAATTATCTCCATTATTTTGCGGGGAAGGATTTACTCTACGCCATGAGAGACAAACTCGGTGATTGGGGATTTGAAGATAGTTCAAATAAAAAGCACCCAGAGGAAGTATTCATTGAAAGAGTTGTGACTAGAATTGAACGCACAGATGGGGTTTGGGAGTGGTTACCAGAATGGAAGAAACTCCGTCAGTTGATTGAGGAGACTGATTTTTCGGAAAGTTGAAATCAATTGGGGGAAATGGCGATCGCGAAAGTGTAGGTACATCAATGTAGTTTGGTCTTAGGGGCGGCGGAAAGCTGCCCCTACTGATTTTTAGGGGAGTGTTTGTAGAAATTGTTGAATTTCTAGGTCGCCAGGATTAATTTCTAATGCCCTTTGGGCTGCATCTTTAGCCTCTTGGTCGCGGTTGAGTCGCAGATATGCGATCGCCTTACCTAACCAACTTTGAGAGTGGTTACTATCAAGATTAACAGCGCGATTATAGGCATTAAGGGCTTGTGCGTAACGTTGAATTGCCATAAAGATTTGACCCCTTAAAACCCAGGCTTCCCTTTGGTGAGAATTTTGATGGAGAGACTCATCTAGCCATGCGATCGCCTCTCCATAGTCTCCCAGGCGAAATAGGGCTTGGGCTTTAGCGGTGAAAGCGGGGGTAAAATCAGGTTTGATATTGATCACGCGAGCATAAGATCTCGCCGCCTCTGGGTAGTCATCTAGGTGATTCATTAAAATATTGCCGCGTAAATACCAAATCCCATAATCATCAGGTTGAATTTGTAGGAGGCGGTCAAAGGCTTGTAAGGCTTCCTCGTGGCGACCGAGAGACATTAATAGCGCCCCACGATCGCGCCATGCGGGATGAAAATTAGGTTGGAGTTGGGTAGCGCGATCATAGGATGCGATCGCCTCATCGTATTGACTCAGGGAGGATAACGCATTGGCGCGACCATACCAAGCCGGATAAAAATTAGACTGTATGTTAATCGCCCTTTCAAAGGCTTCTAAGGAGTCTCGCCATCTTTCGTGGCGATAAAGCTGATTTCCGCGATTGGTCCAGTCGATCGCGCTAAAGCGATCGCTAACTGGGGGAACCTGCATATAAGCCGAAATAGATTGTAATTGGCGGGGGGTAGGGGGGTCTGGTTGGCGATCGCTGATATTGAGGTTAAGGGGAATCCCTGATTGCAAAAATCGGTTGACGGGAATACCTGCACTGTAGCCTACTGTAACTCGATTGCTGGTTCCGGTGATCTGGTCTATGAGGATTTGACCTTCTGACATTCCATGAATACCAATTACCTGACCTTGGGTGTCTAAAATCGGCCCCCCACTCATACCTACCTGGGTGAAATTGGTATAAAATAGGTCATAACCACGGGTGGTGGGTTCTTTGACAAAGGCGAGTTTGTAGGCTTGGCTAATTAGTAACCCGGCGGTAAATAGGCGGGGCTGAAATTCTGGCCAGCCGGAAATGAAAATATGTCTGGATTCAGCATCATAATCATAATCGGCAATTTGCGCCAGAGGGTAGGTGCGATCGCTACTAAAGGCTAAAACTGCTAAGTCGATTCCCGGTAGTCTAATGACGCGATCGTAGTCTAGGGGGTATTTTTCGCCGTCATGGGTGATAATTATGTATTCATCGGGACTGCGGACAACATGGTTAGCTGTCAGTACATAATACAGGTCTCCCTCACGGGCGATAATTACTCCTGAACCGGGGTTGATACCGTTGATCGAGACGGTGATTTTTTCACTTATGCGATCGATTTCTTCTGCCATTAGGGCGATCGCATTACTGACCGATAACAGGGTGATTACTCCGGCTGCTATGATAGCTTGCACCGGACGCAAACAATTTTTAACTAGACTCATGGCGCACCTATGGAAGTATTGACTGGGTAGGAGTCTGAACCTATCCCATTCCTTACTTCTGAGGATTTCGGATTGATCCGGTTGAGTTAGCAGTTATAGGGAACTCGCACTGTCGGGGGCAATTTCAACGCCTCCTTGCTGTACTATCTTTTGGCGATCGGTAATTAGATCGCTGAGGGTTTCAACATTCTTGATTCCCATATCATGACAAGCCTTTTTTAAGCTGCTAGTAAAGGCTTCTATATCTTCTCCATATCCACAATTGCGGGCGGCTTCCTCTAGTCCCTGTTTCGCACTGGATTTGGCACAATCTACTAGATCAGTTCCTTGTAATCTGGGGGGATTTGACATAATTATTGTATATATATTTGCACACCGTCTCAATTATAGCAAATTGTATCTGAATTATTATCTATCTGTGGGGGGATATTTTCTAACTAACTATGAAGACTAGGCTATGGCGGGTTAAGACCATGACCACAGCCAGTCTGGGAACTCGTGGCTATATCTAAAAATCAGTTAAGCTGTTATCGGTGAATGGTAAATCTTGATTAAGGTAGTTAATTTCCTGTTTTTCCATGTCATTAATGCGGTGAATATAGTTGCGGAGAATTTGAGAGAGACGACCATCATAAAAACGATGGAGACTGTAGTTAGGTCTGGCTGGAAAACCGCGACGCTGTTTATGTCGTCCTCCCGCCCCGGGGTCAAAGGATTTAATCCCATGATTAATCCCCCATTCAATAGGGGAATAATAACAAGCATTAAAGTGTAAACAATCGACATCTTGTAAACTTCCCCAATAGCGACCATATAGGCGATCGCCTTTAGTCAAACAGAATGACATCCCCATAGGTTGGCGATCGTCTAATTCAGTATATGCAGCTACAAAAACCACCCGGTGACGATAATCATGGTGTAACTGTTCAAAAAATTTCCGAGTCAGATATTTACTTCCCCACCAGCCAAATTTATCGCAGGTACTCGCATAAAAATCATACATCAGCGAAAACATAGATTTAGGGATATCATCACCCGTCAAAATCCGCATTTCCAGCCCCACTTTGTCTAAGGCTTTTCGTTCTCGTTTGATATTACGGCGTTGATTAGCATTAAATATTTTTAAGTAATCATCAAAACTATTATATCCTTGATTTTGCCAGATATAACTATGATGCAACCAAGGGGTAAATCCCTGTTTTTCCAGAGTAGACTGCCATTGACGATCTACATAAAGAAAATGGCAGCCCGAAATTTTATGGTTAATACAAAAGCGATCTATTTCATGCACCATTAACCCAGTAATTTCCTCCTCATCCTCCGAGGGTGCAATTAAAAATCGATAGCCTTCTGCTGGTGTAAAAGGTGACATCCCCAACATTTTGGGATAGTATTCAATCCCCAATTGATAAGCCAAATCAGCCCATTGGTGGTCAAAAACAAATTCACCGCGACTGTGACCTTTGAGATATAATGGTGCGGCCGCGACTAATTGAGAATCTCGCCACACTGTCAGATGATTGGGCAGCCAACCCGCCTGTCCCGTGGCACTACCAGAAGCCTCCAAATTATGCAGCCAGTCCCATTCAAAAAAGGGAGTTTTCAGGGGTTGGGCGAGTTGATCCCACTCCGACTGAGGGACTTCCGAAATTTGACTAATCCAAGCTACCGAATACGGCGATTGATTTGAGTGTAAGGTATTCATGCTGAAAATTAAAAGCGCTATGATATTCTAGCGATTTTAATCGGGAGCAAGAATTTAATCCAAGATTTGCTTTACATCTTAGGACAATAAGGTACAAA
>NZ_JARPLU010000232.1:0-5772 GCF_032349615.1 Limnospira sp. PMC 1279.21
AAAAACTCAAATAGAGTTACCGTCGGTTAGTAGGGATAAAATTACATGGGATAGGTGACAAAGGATATTTACTCAACCCAGTAAATCAGCCTTTACTAAAGGGAATATTAAGGTTACTTGTACTATGAGCAATGGCAGAAGATTCTCGTTTTTGGTTAATGAATCAAGCAAAAACGAAGCTGAAGCTCTATGCAAAGAGTTAGTTGATTTAACTGACGCTAGGATAGTTTACCCTATTACTTTTGAGGAAAGAAAAGGTTTTGGTAGTAGGCAAAATGCGAAAAGAATTAAAGAGAGTAAAATGTATATCAGTGAAGTGAAAATACTTAACTGGGAATTAATTGATAAATTTGAACAAGCTAAAATCGACTTAGGTGAAGCTAGTGTTTTAGCAATGTATCAGGACCCTAGAAAAGCCAAAGTCAAAATCCCTCTACATTTTGAGAGAAAACCTAGTTGGGTTGATAATGCCATACGGAAAGCCACGAGGACATCGTTAGAATTAAAAACCGGAAATCAACCCCCAACTACAACCTAATCATTGAGTCATATCAGTCACTAACTATCATCCACGATGAAAGAGATTACCAACATACTTAGACATGGTTAAACTGGTAGTTAGCGTAATGTTGGTATTGGTAGCGTACCGTCGCGTTTAACTCAAAAGCTGCTACATATATGTAGCTTCTGTTGAAAGAACCATAGCAGCCACAATCAGCAAATACACTGCTATAGTCTAGGTATTGAATAAAATCAAGGTGAGATTATGGCTACTAAGAAAACGCTAGGTGCTGCGACACTGGAAAACCAATTACTTGAAATTATTGAGCCAACCCAACGGATGCAATCTACTGCAAGTAATAATCCTGATGGTGCAACCGTAGTCACTGCTTATACCCGAAATATGGCTACAGGTCTCGTAACTGTTTCATTGTCAATTCCAACAGACGATGTTTTAGACCCTACTGACGGCAGTATTGATGTAATGGCTACAGAGCTATTTGTTGATTAATGGATATCGGGTAGGCGCTAATATCATCGTTTTACCTACCCTGATTTAGACAATTTAGGAAAAAGGAAACTAATGCCATGCCTTTAGCTGACGCATTTAACAAATACAAAGATGATTGGATGGCAAAGCTAGTAACAGCCAAGGGTCCACACCTAGGCAGAAGTCTAGTAGTTGAAGTTCCGGTAGATGCGACTTCAAAAATAGGCGTACCTATGCCTATGCTTTTACTCCACACTTTAAGTGGAAGTTCAGTAACTAATGAGCCAGCCAATGTTAGGGAATTAACCATTTGGAGACCACCTGTTAGCAATACTTCCACGCCTAATGCTAACAGACGTAATATCCTAAGAGGAACTCGAGTAAGAGCATACAAGAAGTCTGAATACACCCGCTTCTTTGTTGAGGCTCCGGTTAATCCTGGCTAGTGGCGTAAATACACCCAAACACGGGTAGGCGAAAAAATACTGAGATTTATCAGTATTAAAGCACCTCCTATCGTTTCTGTTAGTGGCTTGTTATATGTATTTGCTCACTATTTTACTATCAAGCCAGCATCATTAAGAACCTATAACAGTATGTTCAGAATTCCTAGCAGCGATGGGCTTGCCCTAGCTAACCTGGGTGAATTAACTGTTGAGAGAAGTGAAGCACCAAACCAAGTACAGGGTGAACTTTTCGCTGATGCTCCTGTTAGCAGCGAAGGCAATAAGAGTGTGAAAAAATAAATCAGCATCAAAAAGTAGACAAAGAGAATTGACCACTATATAAAAAAATAGTGGTCTTTTGTTTGAGTTGTATGTGGCGATAATTTAAACATTTCACAATTATGGTATAAAGTCAATAATTCTTTTATTTTTTTGGGCTTATATGTTTCTTATGTATTTATAAGTATTAATTAGATTAAAAATAATCATCATCAACAACAAAAAATATCAAAAACAGTGATTTCCAACTCAATAACTCAATCGTATTTTGGAAAAATGATTTTGTCCATGAGTTGAAAATCACTGACAGATGCGTAAAAACCAAAATACATTAGTAGACCAAAATACCGCTATTTACCAGCTTGACAAAGACAGCGTAAAAACCAAGGATACACATGGACTCTCACCTAGTGAATATCTGGCAATCTTAAAAAGGTTCAGCAACTTTGCCGGATTTCTTGACCAGGTAGTTCCTTATCTGCCATATCCCAAAACATCACCTATCTACACATTAAAAGAAAAGTTGGTGTTTGCATCTGTAACGGACGAAAAGGACTTTAATCTGGAATTAACTTACTCTGAGATTATCGCGTTAAAGAATAGCATTAAAGCTATTCTAACTCTGA
The DNA here is from genome assembly GCF_032349615.1 of Limnospira sp. PMC 1279.21. NCBI lineage: Bacteria > Bacillati > Cyanobacteriota > Cyanophyceae > Oscillatoriales > Sirenicapillariaceae > Limnospira > Limnospira sp. PMC 1279.21. The sequence goes on from NZ_JARPLU010000232.1 coordinate 2,343, forward strand.
TTAAACTTGGTGGTGGTGTCAAGATACCACGTAAAGTTTCTGGTGCTATTGCTGACGATATCGCTGCCTTGGAGGGTCACTTTTTTAATCTCTCCGATAATCATGTTGACCCTGATATGCCCGAATCATTGCCTGACCCTGACCCGTTTTCAGATTGGCTTCAGACTAACGCCTAATTAGCAAAAAAAAGGCTACCCGTGAAAAGGTAGCCAATACACCAAACATCGAGGACTATCACCATGATATCAAAGCACTGGAAAGAAGTGCGGTTAAATCTCAGGAATATTAAACTTGACCCGTTGATGTATGTGGGAACGTCGTTTGCTATAAAGGTTCCTAACTATGCAGGAAGAGGACGACTTCAATGGCAATTAACAGCCGTTAAGTTTGATAAAGAATTTCTGGCTTATTGTCTGGGAGAAATGATTAAAAAATTAATTCCATTACACCCAGATAAAATTGAGGAAATTCTCAACGAGGCACTCGAATATTATCGAGCGGAATGGAACATTTATCAAGCTGAATCTGGCGGCGATAGAGAGCCAGATAATGAAACTTATTTTGGGGAGATAAATGATGATTAACAAGTATCATGCCAAAGGACAATACTACGACGGGTATTACTTTGGGTCAACATTAGAGAGCAAGGTTTATCACCTACTCAAAAAGTATGATGACAACCTATCAATACACCCCCGATTAACTTTGGTTGATGGTAAGAAACCTTGGCGACCAATTACTTGGAAACCTGACTTTTATAGTCCAGTTTTCAACCAATACATCGAAGTAAAGGGAACGCTAACACCTGATTTTAAACTCAAGATGCAATTGCTTCATTACCTTAATCCCGGAATGATTGAAGATATTTGGTTTGTCACTCGGAACAGGTCTTATCGCTGGCAAGGTATTTATTTAATGAATATCGATGAGTTCCAACGACATCTGAAAGCACAAGAATTTAAGTTAATAGGAGAACATCAACCGTGAGAAATCTACACTATAAAGGCATATTTAGCCTCAATGGTGAACTTGTGCAAACTCACTACAATCCGCATGAATTTGATAAAACTGCAATCATTGTGGCTTATCAAATTCTGACACATATTGAGGAACACAAAACACCTGAAGTAAAGAATATTACCTATCAGGTAATGGGTAGTTACAGACCACGTGGTGATTATCAAGGCTCTGCAATTATTAGACTTATCAAGCAAACTCACTTAGTTAAACTTGTTAAGGAGTCAAGACTTCGAGTCTATTTATCTGGCAATCCACTGTTTTGGGCTGCTTGTCGCCAAATTGCAGCCAGAATCGAATCACCTAACACAATCAACAATCAACAATTAACTGAGGAAGAGTAATCATGAGTATTGGATATTACGGTAAAAAAGATGACGATAAATTCGCATTCTGTAGCGCGGTTAAACCGGGAGAATCTGGAATATATTTGGAAATCACTAGCGCTATGTTTGTTGTACAATCGCCTCACCTGTGGCTTATTGGCTATGGATTAAGTGGTGATTTCCAGAACTTCAATGATAGGTCGTGGAAATTTGAAGAGCAATTAATCGCAGTACGCTTTTGTATTGCTGAGTACTCTAGTGAATATCAAGGGAAAAAACGGGAATACAAGCCTACTTCGGTTGAATTAGCGTTACTGCATTTAGTCGAAAGTGACGCTATGCTGACAAACGGTAAAATGATGTTTACCGGAACTGTAAATCTAGGACAATCAGCCACACGGGTAGCCGAGCGACTCCTTGAATTAGATAATACCACTGATTCAAATGATTTTGAATCAGCCAAGAATAAGCATGATTTAGCACGATTTATCCTCGAATACAGCACAGGATTAGATACCTTTGAGTCCACTGTTGCCGGGTACACTGTACAAGAAGCTATTGATTTTGTTGAATCAAAAACTAGTAAAAAAAATGGTAGCTTTGGCGGTAAGGCTAAATATAAAACCTGGGAAGAACGGGTTGAGTCTACAGCAAAAATTCTTGATTGTGAGCCTGATTTTGATAGCCTATACAGCAAGGTTAAAAAATTGGACGCTGATACCCTAATCGCGTTACTTGAGTTAATGAAACTCAGCTAATTACCACAAAAATTCCCCCCAATATTGGGGGGGATGACTACCATACAGCAAGCCAACATATTAAGAGGTCACTACCATGTCTGAGGACTATTTAGATTATAGGCTAATACGCGACTCATTGGCAGATGAATTAGAGGAAATAATCGTTGATGGTGCATTGGGTGAACAAATAGAGTCAATATGTAGAGCTTGTGCTATCCTACCCTATCCGGATGTTCAATTCCCAATTATTACTAGCTTTATTTGCTCACCTGTCACGCTAATGTCAACCGCTGGGTGCCTGTTTCTTTGGGGGTCTAGTGGAACGGGTAAAAGCCAGATAGCTACTATTGCGGCTTCACTATATAACGCCGACACAGTGTTAGCTAACAGTACATTTGCATCACTGAGAAACAAGATACAACAAGAAAGATATTACGACCCATTACGGAGTGAGTTTGAACGTAATTTTTTATTGGTCTGGGAAGATATCACCCCCAATTTATTAATTGAAAATGAAAATATGCTTTCACTGTTTAAAGTCTTCAACAGGAAAAATAGCCGAATAACAATTAGTAGTCAAACACCCGGTCAAAACATGATTTTTAATGCTTTCGCTTTAAAAGTAATTAATTCAATACATCCTTTATGGACGTTTTGGGAACTTAACGAACTTAAAATAAGGATGTTTCCTATGTGGTTTAAAAATAGACAATCAATGACAAGTGAAGAATATGCAGGTAATCAATTTGAATTGTCAGAACTTTCGGATATTGAGGATATAAATCTTGGTAAGATATCATCTCGCTTAGAAATGTTTTGGAGAGATATGAATAATTGCACTAATTACGCTCAAACCAAAAGAGGACTACAAAAAAGGAAACAAGATATAGCTAACTACAGATTATCCATTGATGTAATTGCTACTCATTCAATGATATACAAAACATCAATAGATAATTCAATCAAAGCATTTAACCGTTACTGGGAATTAGCAGAAACCAAAATATTCGCAGTATCTAGCGGAACAGAACAATTCTTAGACCATTTTATCGCTCCAAGTCTTGAGAGCAAAACTAAGCAAAATAAGCAAGCAACAAAAGCAGGTTTTCCTGAATTAATCGAACCAGTTACAGACATTGACCCTAAGACTCTGAAGATAGCCATAGAAACCGCCAAAAATGATGGTTATTTAGATTCACGGGTTACTGTAAATGAATTAACCAATTTAATGAAAAACAGAGGTTATAACATGATTAATGTTAACGGTAAAAACCTGTGGAAGCAAATCATTTGACTTCCAATTAGTTCATTGACCTAGGAGAATAACACAATGATGGCAGATATCAA
>NZ_JARPLU010000233.1:0-5757 GCF_032349615.1 Limnospira sp. PMC 1279.21
ATACCGTATTGCCCTAAAATGTTAACCTAATTTGAGATTAAATCATGCTCTTAACAGCAGGTCAAAGGATTTGATCTTGGATATTTCAGGAATAATAGTCGATCTCCTCACTCTGTAGACCTAACTACCATTCTAAGACTACCATTCTAAGACAATTAACATGGTGGGTCTGCTCTATCTCTATGTATACCCATTATTGCCTAACTTTCTATGGGAACCTGTAATCAGGGGAATTAACGACTATTATCAACGATCGCAACCCCAAAATCCAGTAATTGCTACCATCATCGGCTAACAGGTCCCCAGAAAAAAGTTTCGCCACTAGGCTAGTTGACTCCTTAGAATGGAGAATCGGACAAAAAAATTGAAGTGATATGCGGATCTCATTAAACTGGTTACGAGAACTGGTAGACATCAGTATCAGTCCCGAACAATTAGCGGAAACCCTGACGGTAGCGGGATTTGAAGTAGAAGATATCGAAGATCGCCGCACTTGGGCCGATGGTGTGGTATTAGGGAAAATCGCGGAAATTGCACCCCACCCTAATGCGGATAAACTGCGAGTCTGTCAGGTAGACATAGGACAAAGCGATCGCCTAAATATCGTTTGTGGGGCCCCTAATGCAGCAGCAGATATGATTGTGGCTGTAGCGACCATTGGGACTTATCTCCCCGCCATTGACCTGAAGCTAAAAAAAACTAAGCTGCGGGGTGTCCCCTCTATGGGAATGATTTGTTCCCTATCAGAATTGGGTTTAGAAAAAGAATCACCAGGTATCCATAACTTTGATTTAGACAACCCTGTGCTGGGAAGTGATGTCCGACCCCTAATCGGACTCGATGACGTGATCCTGGATGTCACAGCTACCGCTAATCGCGCGGACGGGTTGAGTATGGTAGGAATTGCTAGAGAAGTGGCGGCTTTGACTGGCGGGAGTTTGAAAATTCCTGACGCGGCGGGGGTATTAATTGGCGACCAAGACCCAGCAGGTGGGTTGGAAATTGACATTATGGAATCCCAAGCCTGTCCTACCTATATCGGAGGTGCGATCGCCAATGTAAAAATTGCCCCCTCTCCTGATTGGCTAAAACGACGGCTACAGGCGGCGGGAATTCGTCCCATTAACAATGTCGTCGATGTCACCAACTACATTTTACTAGAATGGGGGCAGCCTCTCCACGCTTTCGATCGCGATCGGCTCACTAACCTGACTGGATCTCAAAACCTGACTATCGGGGTGCGTTTTGCTAAGGCTTCTGAGTCTCTCAAAACTCTTGATGGTCAAACCCGCCAGCTACAAGACCAAAATCTGGTGATTACCGCTAATGATCAACCGGTTGCTTTAGCGGGGGTTATGGGAGGCGAGGATACGGAAGTTCACGAGGGGACGACTAATTTAATCCTAGAGGCGGCGGTGTTTTCTCCGGTGGCTATTAGGCGATCGGCGCGTGTTCAGGGTATCCGCACGGAATCGTCTACCCGTTATGAACGCGGCATAAATCAAGCTGAACTGGCTCTGGCTTGCCGTCGTGCTATATTATTAATCTCGGAACTAGCTGGGGGAACTGCTACGGTTCAGAAATCCGCCAGCGGTGCTACCCAAATGCGGATGACTCAGGAAGTTTCCCTGAGTCTCGATCGCCTTAATGCTATTTTAGGACCCCTCAAGCGGGGAGAAGATACGGAGGTGGAGTCCTATTTACAACCCCCAGAGGTTGAAAGTATTTTAACTGCTTTGGGATGTGGTACTAGCCGCCAAGAGGGGGAATCGGTAGTCTGGACGGTGACAGTTCCCCCCTATCGTCAACGGGACTTAGAAAGGGAAATTGACCTGATTGAAGAGGTGGCGCGATTATATGGATATGACCGCTTTTCTGATACTCTTCCGACTCAGAGTGTCCCCGGTTATTTACCACCAGAAGAAGCGGCTAAAAGAGACTTGCGATCGGCTTTTCGCGCTGCTGGTTTGACTGAGTTGATGCACTATTCCCTAGTTAAACAACAAGGGGATAATCAGGTGGTAATTGCTAATCCTCTGTTCGTGGAGTATTCGGCTTTACGAACTGAGATGTTATCTGGGTTAATTGATGCTTTTGTGTTTAACCTGGAAAATGGTAACGGTCCGTTAAATGGGTTGGAAATTGGCCGGATTTTTCGGCGTGATGGAGAAGTTTACCAGGAAGAAGATGCGATCGCTGGGGTGATTGGTGGCGACCCGTCTCAGGGTCGTTGGGTCAACAGTGGCAAGGATAATCCCATGAGTTGGTTTGAGGCTAAAGGTGTGTTAGAATCCGTGTGGGAGCGGTTGTCTTTGTCTGTGGAATATCGCCAAGAATCTGATGTAAAAATGCTTCATCCTGGACGGACGGCTACGTTATGGTTAAATGGCGATCGGCTGGGAATTTTTGGTCAACTACACCCCCAAATTCAACGGGAAAAAGAACTTCCTGAAGCTGTCTATTTATTCGAGTTTCGTCTCCCGGTACTCACGGCTGCTATTACGGCTAAGGATTACTTAAAGCGACCTTTTCAGTCCTATTCTACTTTCCCCGCTAGTGACCGCGACCTGGCCTTTTTTGTGGCGGATTCGGTGTCGGTGGCTGATTTGCAAAAAACCATGATTAAAAATGGTGGTAAAATCCTGGAATCGGTGGATTTATTCGACGAATACCGTGGCAAAAATGTTCCCGAAAATCAGCGAAGTTTGGCTTTTCGTTTGGTTTATCGGGTTGGCGATCGCACCCTTACTGATGAGGACATAGAACCCTTACAGCAAAAAATTAGGGATGCTTTGGTTAAGGAGTTTCAGGTCAGTTTGAGAAGTTAGTTAGTCTCCCTTTATCCCCCCTCCTTCCCTTCTTGGGGGGAGGTTGACTCCTCTTGTCGATAACCACCCACTTCTGAGAATTTCCTCAAAATCACATAGACACCTATTACCATGGCTCTGGTATAATGTGATAATATCTATGGTGGTGATTAGTTGACGACATTGAGAAGGTTATGGCAAAATATATCATGTTGGGTAGCTACTGTGAAGACGTTTTGGCGAAACGGGAACCCTACCGACCAGAACATTTACAGGGTTTAAAGGAACAAAAAGAATCGGGGGTTTTAATTACTATTGGACCCACCAAAGATCTAACTCAGGTTTTGGGGATTTATGAGGCTGAATCAGAGGCGATCGTTCGCGGCTTGGTGGAAGCTGACCCCTACTGGAAAAATGGGATCTGGACTGAGTACAACGTGAAAGAGTGGATTCAAGCATTCTAGTCTATTATCACACATCAATATAGGTGAAGGCAAGCCTCAGTCATCACCTATTTAATCACCCCGATAATTACTAAGGCGATCGCTACTATTATTTATCATCAGGAGTCAACATGAACATTTTAGGAATAGCTGACAGCAACTTAGAACCCGTAGACTACAGCGATATATTAAATAAAATTATCCAGCAAATTACCCAACAACAACCATTCAAAATTTCCAAAAATAAAAATCATCTGATTATCGACCTAGAGACTATTACTGAGCAACTAATTAAACAAAATATTGCTAACCCCATTAGTTCCAAGGGTATCATCAAATCAGCCACAGTTAATTTTAATAGTAATACTCAAAATATATTTAACCAACAAATCAGACAAATTCGGGATTTATTAAAAGACAAGTTACAGGAATTAGCCAGAGATAATAATCACCCAGATATCAACTCTTTAACTCATAGCTTTATCCGAACTTTACAGCAAATCAACAATCAGAAATTCGATTTATATTATAATTTTCCTGCTATCCAAAACGTCAAAACTTCAGAGTTAGAAACACGGGTTAATGAGAATGTGGGTAGTCATTCTATCCTCAAGTTTCATAAACTGACAATTTCCGTAAGAAACATCAATCAATTTACCCAAGATTTAAAACAGGGACTCCGTAACTATATTGAGGAAAAACTGGACCAAGAATCCAGCGAGGATGTAGAAGATACTCTGGAAATCCTAGATAATTTAACTAATGATAAATCTTCTGATTTTTATAAATTACAGAAAGTAGTCGATAGCGAATCCCTAGGGAAACTCAAAAAACACGCTAAAATCTGCTATTTAGAATATTTAGCCGCCAATTTAGCCACTAATAATAATCCCGATTTAGTTTATTTACAGGATTTAATTCGGCGACTAAAAGATATGGTGGCTTATATTTATGACCATGACAAACAGGATGGAGATTATCGAGTTAGTTATGGTGGAGAAACCATTAATTATCGGGATTGGTTTTCCCGGTCAGAGGTGTTTGACTCTCTCCCCATTATTCCGATAATTAGCGAGAGTTTAGGGGAAACCACCAGTCCAGACGGAAGCGAGAGAACCTTTACTTTTGGCTTAAAACTTAAATTTAACAACCCGGTTCAAGCTAGGGGAGGTAAACCAGCATTTGACTATCATCTTGATACGATTAATCCTGATAAAGCCGAAGCAAAAAAACCAGAATTTTATCAGGAATCTCTGTATTATCAAAAGGTCTTGAAATTAGCTTTTGTCTACTATTTTGCATTTGCGACTCACAGTAATCCTGACCAAGAAGATTATGATCCACAATCGGAACTAACTTATAATGTTCGCGAGAGTTTTGAGACCTATTTTTTGCCAATTTTTCAGGGTACAGATGAAGATAAAAAGTCTAATTTTTTGCAGCGTGTCATTAAAGGATTTTACAAATATAAAGTATTAAAAAAAATTAATAGACTCAAATCGCTACTTCATCATTGTCTTAAACAATCCACTATTTTAGAACCCCAAAATTTTCCTATTAAAATTGGCATATATAAGGGTATATTAGAATCAGATATTGATAAAATTAGCAATGGTTTGTTTTTTAATCATCTAGTAGAAAGCAATACCAAAGAGTGTCTTCAGTACATTACTATTGGCGATTCTAGTCCCGACACGGGAATATTTTGTCAACTTCCGGGTAATCTGAAAATCGAAGATATCCGCTATTATCAGACATCAGAAAATCAGCAATTTACCATCAATTATCATGGGATTGATAAAATTCAAAAATGTCTTCCGGTTTTCTTCCTTCCTAAAAGTAACCCAAATAGCCAACAAACAGAACAAATTTTTAGCAATATTCCAGGAATTATTTTTCACTACAATAAAGAATCCTTAAATAAGGAGCATGATAATTCTTCGGTACAGAGTTTTATTTATCGGTTTACCATGTCTCTGCTGATTTATATCATTTTGCTGATAATTCTGGAAGGTTGGGGACTGGTATTTTTACCAATTTTTCGACTTCATGAAGGTAGCGAAAATAAACCTTTTGAATCAGAGAAGTTTATGGCTAATTTATCGAAAGTAATTAGTCATTTATTGAATAATAAATATCGCGCCAATTCTCAAGGGTTGCGGATTAAAAATCTGACCCAAAGTTTTACCAAGGGAAATGCTTTGGGTTCGTTATATTCGGTATTACCGCGCAAGTTTATCCTAGATCAATCTGCTAATCGTCCCAGTTTCTCCCTGGATAAATTGGCTTTAATTGTGGTTTCTAGTGTTGAAAGTGATGGTTTATTCAAAGGCGATCGCCAAGACCGGATTTCTACTGTATTCGGTGAAGCGATCGGAATTAGGAAGCAGTCAGAGAATCAAATTGTCGTACAGTTATTAAAAACCTTTTCGGAAAATTATCTCTCTCGCAATTTATAGCATTAGTCAAGGTGGTTAGGACGCAGCTTTGAGAACGGAATCCATGGT
>NZ_JARPLU010000234.1:0-5755 GCF_032349615.1 Limnospira sp. PMC 1279.21
GGAGGTTATTTCAGGCATTGCAGCCTTATTTGACTCCTAAACGTCTCGCACCATGGTTTGATTTTACCATGAAGAATCCGACTTGATGAGTATGTCGTCAAGGAAATTTGGCATGGTCTGGGGTTTGACCGTATACTCATTATTGAGTTGCGAATCTTTGGGGTTATTGTACCTTATTGTCCTAAGATGTCAAGCAAATCTTGGATTAAATTCTTGCTCCATTATATCCCAAACTACTATCCTAGAGCGCCACTGTTACCGCCACCAATCCGATCCCACTGAATATGATATGAGTTTTCCCCTATTTGTTGTATGATCGTCCTAAATAGATGCAGGTTTTGCCGACTATTGGGCAACCCACCTAGATCATAATCAAAATCTGCCACCATCAACGTTAAGGAGTACGGAATAACCCATCATGCAACGGTTTAGACTCGATCCCTTTCTCTGGATTCATTTAGCCGGATTGGCAACTCTTCCCATTTGGCTAGGATTATGCCTATTGGGATTTGCCGTGGGTTATCCTGTATTTCCTGTCACCATAGAGTTTTTACTGGTGGCAGTCCTGGGTATAGTGCCAGTGCTATGGATGCAGTGGTTTAGGCCCTTCTATATATATAGCATTTTGGCGATCGCCATTAAGCCGGAACAACTAACCACAGAACAACAGCGGATTCTCACAGGTTTTAAAACCCAACGCCATCAGGGTTTTGCCATAATTACCCCCGTTTTGCTGCTGCCGATTTTGTGGCAACTGTACCGCATTGCACCCCTAGCCACCGATGTCGCCTCCATACTTCCGAATTGGAGGATTTTGGGTTTAGCGATCGCCACCATAGCCTTCTGCGGGTGTAACCTATTTACCCAAGTGCCAATCAGTGTACTATTAGTATTTTTGACCTCCCAATCAAAGCTAAATCAGCGTCATCCCCTATCAACCGATCAGATTAGCCAAGGATTTACCATCGTTGGCTGGAAAGTCGATCGCATCTTACCCATCACCCCCAACCCCGAAAAAACGTCATAGGCTCATCACTCAGATGGACCATAACCCAGATCAATTAACCAACTATGCAGAGATTAGCTTAAACTTTTGTAAAATTGTCATTATGATATAAAGATAGGTTCAGCCTGATATGATGTCTGATCCAGGCCAATCAGGTAGAGCCTCGAACACTGTTTAGTTAACGTATCGTCATGGCTCAATCTACCTCAATTTTCTGGAACCCTGATGCTGGAATGAACCGCCGGGACTCTCAGATCTGGTCTGATCTCAAACAGGCGATCGCCACCAGTTCAGGGTTCAAGGGTTGGCAGCTAGACCGAAATTCTGCCGAAAATCTCCAGAATCTCAATCTTGACCAACAGGTACGCATATATTTACGGGAAACCCTAGAAACCTTAGCCTATTAATCAAGTATCATCAACCCAGAACCGTTGTTCAACCCCAAACCATAACCCCAAAACATCAGTAAACCCTAGTGTAAGCGATCGGCTTACACCAATCAGAATCAATAATCAAAGGAGTAAGAGCTTCTGATTCAACACGAACCCGAAAAGCCAGGCGCAGTACCCAGCCACCTTTGGAGTCTGCAACTGTCCATATGTATGTTTATCCCATCGATTGAGTTATCTCAGTCGGTGTCCTCCTATTTGCCAAAAGAACACTACATAATTATTCAACTCGACTCCCCAGAGGAATTTATAGAATATGTAACAGAACATAAACACCAACTTGACTGTCTCATTCTGGAGTGGTCGCCTCAGTGGCAGGTTTTAGTTGATAAACTCCAGCAAAACTTAATTTCTATCCCCACCTTAATCATTATACCTAATGAGCAGTCCCCTGTAGTCCAGCCTAGCCTAACTGAACCCTCCGAGAATTATATACTTTCCTCAACAGAAGTCCAGTTAAAAGGTAAGCAAATTCATCTAATACAAGGATATATTGATAAAGCTATTAGCCAATTTATTACCCATGCTGTCACCACTCGTCTGACCGATGAATCATCCTCTGTAGATACCCCTACGGAGTTAACTAATTTCATTGTTCGCCAGCAGCGAAGACTCATGGACAAATTACATGAGCGACTAGGATATCTAGGTGTGTATTATAAGAGAAATCCTAAAAATTTTCTGAGAAACCTGTCCAAGGCAGATCGTCAGAAGCTATTGGAACAGCTTAAATCTCAATATCGCCAAATTGTTTTAAGCTATTTTGCTAACGATAAAAATTTGAATAATCAAATTGACGAATACGTTAACATGGCGTTTTTCGGGGATATTCCAGTGACTCGCATTGTTGAGATTCACATGGATTTGATGGATAATTTTTCCAAACAACTCAAACTAGAGGGACGTAGTGAAGATGTTTTACTGGACTACAGACTTACCTTGATTGACACTTTAGCTCATTTATGCGAAATGTATCGTCGTTCCATACCCCGGGAGTCATGGGGAGAATGAACAGGTAAAAGTCCCTGTCAATTTCATCATGGGTCTAATGTCAAAAAAATCTCTGTTACTCCCCCAAATTTTCATCTTATATCGGTAGATATATCTATGACTCCTCTGAAGAAAACTTATGTTCTCAAACTCTATGTAGCTGGGAATACCCCTAACTCAGTTCGAGCTCTCAAAACCCTTAAAGATATCTTAGAACAAGAGTTTCAGGGTGTTTATGCTCTCAAAGTGATCGATGTTCTCAAAAATCCTCAACTAGCCGAAGAGGATAAGATTTTGGCAACACCGACCTTATCCAAAATTCTGCCCCCACCAGTGAGGAAAATTATTGGCGACCTCTCCGATCGCGAAAAAGTGCTGATTGGATTAGATTTACTCTATGAAGAATTAGAAGACGACGATTATAACTTCTAGGTCAGCCATCAACCCCCTTAGCCACCGTTGCTCCCCTAACGCTTTCAGCTAGGGGAGAAACCCCATTGTCCGATCGCAGTTAAGGTCTCCGTGGGAATATCCCCGTCCGCCGATCAATTCGAGATGATCATATTCCCACTGATGCAGCCAAGATTATGGTAAATATAAATAACAGTTATAGCAACCACCAGGCTAAATAGAACCGGGAACAAAAAATAGCCAACTTTTGATATCTATCTTGTGGTTATTCTCGATTACCTTAATACAGTACAATACCAAAGCCTATATCTATATAACCCAGTTTCCATAGACACTGTTGATGGGGAAATATAGAATACTCAAAGCCGAACGTTTTTAAAATCAATAATTATGGTCAATAGCAACCCCCAACCAGAACCCAATAAACGGAACTTAATTAGTGTCCAAAAAATCCGCACCATGATTGAAGGATTTGATGATATCAGTCATGGGGGAATGCCAGCAGGTCGCTCAACCTTGGTTAGTGGTACCTCCGGTACAGGTAAAACTTTATTTGCCGTTCAATTTCTCTACAATGGTATCACCTATTTTGATGAACCGGGTATTTTAGTCACCTTTGAAGAGGCTCCTACCGATATCATCAAAAATGCGGCCAGTTTTGGCTGGGATTTACAGGGATTAATTGATGAGGGTAAATTATTTATTCTTGATGCCTCCCCGGACCCAGAAGGTCAAGATATCGTCGGCAACTTTGACCTTTCAGCACTCATTGAACGCATACAGTATGGCATTCGCAAATATAAAGCTAGACGGGTTTCTATTGATTCGGTAACTGCCATTTTTCAACAATATGAAGCCGCCGGAGTCGTGCGACGAGAAATTTTCCGATTAGTGGCTCGTTTAAAGCAAGTGGGATCCACCACAATTATGACCACAGAGCGAGAGTCAGAATATGGTCCGGTCGCTCGCTTTGGTGTGGAGGAATTTGTCTCTGATAATGTCATGATTCTGCGAAATGTTTTGGAAGGTGAACGCCGTCGCCGCACGGTGGAAATTTTGAAGTTGCGCGGTACTACCCACATGAAAGGAGAATATCCTTTTACGATTACTCAAAATGGGATTAGTATTTTCCCCCTCGGTGCTATGCGACTTACTCAACGGTCTTCTAATGTCAGGGTTTCTTCTGGTAATAAAACTCTTGATGAAATGTGCGGCGGAGGGTTTTTTAAAGATTCAATTATTCTGGCGACTGGTGCTACGGGAACTGGTAAGACTCTCTTAGTTAGTATCTTTGTTAATAACGCCTGTCAAAGTAATGAGCGAGCCATTCTATTTGCTTATGAAGAATCCCGCGCTCAATTGTTGCGAAATGCTCACTCTTGGGGACTAGATTTTGAAGCGATGGAACGTAAGGGATTACTTAAAATTATCTGTAGTTATCCTGAGTCTACAGGCTTGGAAGACCATTTGCAAATTATTCGCTCGGAAATTTCTGAGTTTAAACCTTCCCGCATTGCGATCGATTCTCTTTCTGCTTTAGCTAGGGGAGTTAGTAGTAATGCTTTTCGACAGTTTGTAATCGCTGTCACTGGATATGCTAAACAGGAGGAAATTACCGGCTTTTTTACCAATACAACTGACCAGTTTATGGGTTCACACTCGATTACCGATTCTCATATTTCGACTATTACTGACACTATTCTTATGCTTCAGTATGTGGAAATTCGTGGTCAAATGTCTAGGGCTATTAATGTGTTTAAAATGCGCGGTTCTTGGCATGATAAGGGTATTCGGGAATATACTATCACCGAACATGGTCCCCATATTACTGACTCGTTTAGGGATTACGAACGCATTATTGGTGGTTCTCCTACCCGAATTTCTATTAATGAAAAAAGTGAGTTGTCTCGCATTATTGAGGGAGTTCAAGATGATCAGGATTGACGACTAAACCTTTACCGTGAACCTTTCCCTATCTTCAATGTCACGCATTACGACTCCCGTTAAGGGTGCGAGACGTTCAGGCATGAAATAGGGTTGAGATACCCGAAATAACCGCCTGGTGGGGACTTCAACCCTTTGGTTGAATATAAGGAACGCACTCCTGACCATCCCCATAACTGTTTATATGTCCCGACGCTTGGAGAAATCTAAGCAAGGCAGGGAACTCAAGGTCATAAACCAACTGAGAAATCAGGGAGTAGAGAGTAACGGCGATAGCCACCCCCAGTTTTGGGAATCATAACCCCAGGATTGAAGCGGGGAACGGAAGGCTCCGAGATACAACCTAGTATCAGAAACGAGACCACTGCCAACCATCCATGATTAGGGAGACCGAATGTCCGGCTTGAACCATCGTAAGAATCAAGTAGCGAAATAGGTTGAAACGCTGCGCTCAAAAGAGTAAGGGGAAAAGTAGGAGGCTCCTTATACTACCTACACAGACCTTGAAAGTACCCCGGTTCTGAGGACAAATCTAAAGATGGAAGGCCCATATAAACGGAACGTTTTAAGTCCTCCTGGACTCTGACTATCTGGTCGAGGTAGTTAGTAGGGATAAGTGTAACCGCAAGTCCTAGAGGATGTGAGATGTGACCAAAAGCCAACGCCCGGCTGTAATGGACGGGAAATGCTAACAGGTCACGGTTTGATTGTAAGAATAGAGTCTAGTGGGTGTTTAAATGACGCAAGCGAGTTGAAAGAAAGGATTCGAGAAATCGAAACCAATCAAGACTATGAATAACGTATGGAAAGTTATCCCATGGGCTAAGGTTCAGCGGAAAGTTTTTAAGCTCCAAAAGAGGATATTTCAAGCATCTAAATCGGGACAGGACGCGAAGGCCAGAAGGTGGCAACGTCTATTGGTGAAATCATATTATGCGTGCGAGACGTTTAGGAG
>NZ_JARPLU010000235.1:0-5749 GCF_032349615.1 Limnospira sp. PMC 1279.21
TTATACCGTATTGCCGTAAAATGTTAACCTAATTTGAGATTAAATCATGCTCCCAAATTTGAGGCGGCGATCGCTTATACTGGCGCGATCAATATCAAACCTGATTTTATCCCCGCTTTGACCGCTAAAGCCCAAGCCCTATTTCACCTGGGAGACTATGCAGAGGCGATCGCATATCTGCGACTCAACCGCGACCAAGAGGCTAAAGATGCAGCCCAAAGGGCATTAGAAATTAATCCTGGCGACCTAGAAATTCAACAATTTCTACAAACACTCCCCTAAAAATCAGTAGGGGCAGCTTTCCGCCGCCCCTAAGACCAAACTACATTGATGTACCTACACTTTCGCGATCGCCATCCTCATTCGTGCCTTCATAACCACTTTGAACAACTAGACCGTGGTTGTTGAAGCTTTTCCAGGCAGGCGAATTAGGCGAGGAGGTGGCAGCTACATCAGAAACCAAAGCAAAGCCCCCACCCGTCGAAGCCACTAGCCCGAGTAACACAATTATTCTCTTCATTTTTTGATGCACCCTGATTCTCTACTTACCCAGTGCGACTTGGCTGGGCAGCCCAAAGTGGGTTATAGCTATCTCCCACCCAAAAGCAAAATTAATCAACTCATAACCCTGGACAGAGGCAGTCCTCTCACCAGAGACTTGTTAACTAATTACTGCTTCGATCCTAGGTTTACATTGTCTTACAAACCTATAGGTTTGGGTAGTGGGCAGTAACCCATCAGGGGGATAACCAATGATAATCTCAATTCCCAATTACTATAAACTTATACCTAGTTAGCGCTATGGTCGGCGGGAGTAACTATCAAAATTGGCAGTTTTTCTGAAGAGGCAAAAAACTTGATGGGAGCCAATTCTACTGACTCCCCAGACCTGCTAAATTTTTCTGGTTAACTGTAAATATTAGAAACGGATTTTTCAAACTCCATGCGCTGTTTAGCTTTGTTGAGAAAATATCCATTCATCATCGCAGAAGCTAGAAGGCGACCAAGATTTTCACGGCTAGTAGTAATTGTGACATCAAAATGCCCAGAAGGCAATCCACCAAGTATTTGCAGTAGATTATGTTCCATCAATTGGGCTACATCGGGATCAGGTTGGGAGAGTTGGGCTATTGTTTCCGGGGGCATTGATTTCACATATTGCCACAATCCATTACTGCCGGAAAGGCGATCGCCACAAAACTCAGGAACTCCATTTGACTTGTTATTCATTTGCCAGATCCTGTAATAATCTATCTTTAACTATACTATAGCCATATCACTAGCACCATCGACAGTGATTAAAACCGAACCTCAGCAGACGGCTACCGTAACTAATTTCCCGCCTGATAACGTTCCACTAGGATAATTGCCACGATATCATCAATGGGTCTAGGGGGAACCCGCATCCCCTGGGGTAACAGACGAGAAAGACCCTGGGGGGGATACATTTCCCAATAGCGATCGCGTGCTTCCAAAGAACTATAACGCTCATCAACTTCGGCTATGTGAATAGACTTGGGAAGAACCGCACGCATTTGTTGTTTCCAGGTCTGGGAAGTGGTTTGATTTCCCATCACCACCATTTGCACCGAAAACTGACTACAGAGTGATTTTACCGTAGCGATCGCATCATTCGCCGCCACTACCTGATGATAATAAACTTGTTGATTGTCCCCTACCACCGCCACCCCGCATTTATCCCGACCCGGGTCAAAACCCAAAATCACCATCGCCAAACCTCCGCCCAATCAATATCATCCAGTTTTCGGGTCGGTTGACGAGTGCTAATCAACACTTCCCCATTATGACGCGCAAACAAATCCAAGCGCAGGGGACCGATAGTATAAATATCTTCCGCCGCCACCGCTTGTAGTTCCAGGGTTTGATTATACCCCTCCAACTGCTGAATAAAATAAATCAGAGTATCTATGCGATCGTCACTCATTTCTATAGAACCATTTACCACCCCCACAAAACGAGCCCTAAAACTCGAAGCATCTAAAAGCTGTTCTAATTGCTGTTGCAGTCTTTCCGAACTCATCGTAGCCGGATTTAAAGAAGTTCCTGCCACTACTTCACCGCTGCTAAATAACAATCGATTCGGTTCCGCCATGGTATAAACCGCCACCCGTTTTTCACCCACCAAATAATTAGCAGCCGCGATTATTTGCACCACATACTCTCCACCATTATTAATTTCCTCAATCAGTTCTTCCACCTCCGCTTTAGTAATCATCACCACCATATCTTGGTTAGCACTTTGATTACCCATTTGCACAAATTTTAGGGCCTTCCTGTTCGCTTCTTGTAGCAGTCTATTTACCGTTTCTATAGAACTATTTTTATCGCTAATTCTCACCAATCCACTCGCCAAAATCTCACCCCTTTTTAGAGCCACACTACCCTCTCGCAGCATTTGAAAACCCCGTTGGGCATTAGCTTTTTGTTGTTCCAATTGCTGTTGAGCTATTTCCAATTCCGCTAGGCGTTCTTCCCGTTCAGCAATCACCATATCTTGGTCAGCAATTTGGCGATCGCGCTCTTCTATCTGAGCCGAAACCGTCTCCCGCTGCTTGATTAAATCTTGACGTTCTACTTGCAGTTGATCTATTTCAGTTTCTAGATCTTGTTTTTGCTGAGATACTTGACTTAATTTATCTTCTATGCTATCTAGTTCCTCCTCAATCTCAGTTTTAGCCGCTTCCATTTGGCTGAGTTGATTCTGAAGTTGATGCAATTCACTCTCCGTATTTTGCAGGCGACTTTGAGCCCTTTTCAATTCTTGCTCACGTTCCGAAACTTCTACCTTAGCATTATTCAGAGAAGAATTAATTTCGTTTAAGTAATCAACCGCTGCTTGTAGTTCATTTTGAGCCTCTATTAACTCCGATTCTACCCGATGTTTTTCCACCTGAGCATGGGTCAAATCCCTCCGAGCTTGGTTAAGTCTATCCTGAATTTGGTCAATAGTAAACACACCCCGGCGCAGAGGTTTACTGGTCGCGAATAAAATCACTAGAGTCAAGGCGGAAAGCATAGTTCCCGTAGCCATAGTCACCACCGCCGCCGTTTTTTTGGGGCGCATTTTAAATAAACTCAGGCGAGCCTTACCCACCTTAGTCCCGAGGCGATCGCTCACCACCGCGATCACCCCTCCGAGAGTTAGAATAGCAATAACAAAAATAACAGCAGCGGTCATATCAATTTCCAGGCGACTAGATCAATGCTCGTTCACGAGCCCCCACTTGATGGCGGGAAGTGGTAGTATCTTCAAATTACAAGGATTTATCCTAGGCTAGTGGCGGCAGCCGTCGCGGAACACCCAGAACCTTTACCGGAGTTAGTCCCCATTTCGGGGCTGTTAACGAAGACAAGCTTTTACCTAGAGTCCGACGGATATCAACCCACTGCGGAGGATTTTACAGGTTTTTATTTGGGGTTGAGAGGTTCTGCCCAAATTGGGGGAGGAATTTTTGTCCACCCCTTGCCATACCGCCAAACCCAACCCAATTCTAGCACAAAAATCAGGTTTCCCTACCGAATATTGGCTAAATCTGACCCCTACCTCCAGGCTAAAAAAAACAGCAAGCCTGGGGACTACCGAATCGATATCATCCCCAAAACCTCCCGGTATGCGATTGTGTTTGAGTTCAAGGCGGGAGCAACTGCTGGTCAGTCTGTGACCGCCAGACTCACGCTCGGAATTTTTCAAGTAAATTGTTGGCTGAGGGTAACAGGATTATGAACAGTAATTTTCTTTTTATAAATGGAGATCATATTTTTCTCTCGTAAGTCTCCCAAAAGTCGAGTTACAGTCACTCGCGTTGAGCCAATAGCTTCAGCGATCGCCTGATGGGACAATTTGAGATCAATACGAATCCCATCTCGACCGGGAACCCCAAAATCTCGACACAAAATCAATAAAAAACTGACCAATCGCGATCCCATATCCCGATGCGCCAAAGTTTCGATCATCATCTCCGTTTGCAGAATGCGAGACGACAGACCCCGCAACATCACCATAGACAATTCGGGATCACTTTTCAGAGCCTTTTCCACCTGTTCAATGGGAACAGAAAGCAATTCCACCTGGGTAAAAGCCACCGCATGGTAAAACCGATCAGACTTATGACCCGTAATCAGCGAGAGGACACCAAAGACACTATTTTCCCTAAGTAGAGCCACAGTGATTTCCTCTCCCGCCTCATAAACCCGAGACAGCTTCACGGCTCCCTTAATTAAGACATAAACCCGCTCGGCTGGATCACCGGGGAAAAATATAGTTTTACCACGGTCAAAACTCTCCACCACAGGGGGAAACGCTCCGCCACCAATTTGACGGAACACTGATGCTAACGGTCTATCATACGTCACTGACCCGATTCCTTCCACTTAACCACTGCGCTAGTTTGACTCTGACTTTATCCGACTTCAAATGTTCACCGACTCCCTCGTTAAGCGAAAGATTATAACGGGAGATCCCCTAACACTCACCTAGAGTGATTCCCTGGCACAAAGGTTTTTACCCTGACCTGGAATCAAAATTGTGAGTATCTCAGGAAGTCCATTTATACAGGTCATTGGTTTCATGTCTACCCAGAGTATATCTAAGCCAACGGAGTTTGTGTCGAAAAAACGACTAAATTGCCATATTTTGGCGATGGGAAAGATTTTGACCTGAAATTAGCAACCTGCGATCGTGAACTGGGTGCATACTATGCCCGCCTGCTCCTGAGTCATCTAGGCACGCCAAAGGGATTTTACCACCCAATGTCTTTTTTTCAACCCCCAATTGTGGGAGTTTGATCGTCCCCTTTTCAAATACAATAATCTACTATGTTGGATTTAAACGGAAAAAACGCACTGGTCACTGGCATTGCTAACGAGCGATCCATCGCTTGGGGTATTGCCCAACAACTCCACTCCTGCGGTGCTAACCTAGGAGTCACCTATCTACCCGATGACAAGGGACGGTTTGAAAAAAAGGTTCGCAGTCTAGTTGAACCACTTAATCCCAGTATCATCATGCCCTGTAATGTTCAGGATGATGCACTGGTAACATCCCTATTTGATACCATCCGAGACCAATGGGGGAAACTCGATATCCTCATCCACTGTCTGGCTTTTGCTGGTAAGGAGGAACTATCGGGAGACTTTAGCACCGTTTCCCGTGAGGGTTTTACTCGCGCCTTGGATATTAGTTCCTACTCCCTGGTACAGTTGAGTGGGGCTGCTAAACCCTTGATGACCTCTGGTGGTAGTATTGTCACCCTCACCTATTTAGGGGGAGTCAGGGTGGTTCCCAATTATAATGTCATGGGAATTGCTAAAGCTGCCCTAGAAATGAATGTCCGTTATTTGGCTGCTGAATTGGGCCCCTTGGGGATTAGGGTTAATGGTATCTCCTCTGGACCGATTCGGACTTTGGCTTCCTCAGCGGTTGGCGGCATTTTAGATATGATTCATCATGTGGAGGAAATTGCCCCCCTCAAGCGGACTGTAACTCAGACTGAAGTGGGAAATACGGCTGCTTTCCTATGCAGTGATCTCTCTAGTGGGATTACTGGCCAGATAATTTATGTCGATTCTGGTTACTGCATCATGGGAATGTAACCACAAATATATCGACAGCCCACAATATCTATCATGGGACTCGGGGAGCGGTGAAATTAACTGTTCCCTGTTCCCTGTTAAGAGCATGATTTAATCTCAAATTAGGTTAACATTTTACGGCAATACGGTATAATAT
>NZ_JARPLU010000236.1:0-5690 GCF_032349615.1 Limnospira sp. PMC 1279.21
CTGTTACCTTAACGGGTAATAGTGCTATCGTCGCATTGTCAGGCAATAGCCGGAAAAATGTCGCGTAAATGTATCAGCATCATTGGGGATAGGCAATGCGTAAAGTTCTATTTGTGATTGTAGCGGGGGTTTTATCACTCTGGCTAGGGGGTTGTGCTTCGGAGCCACCGGAGGAGGAAATTACATTGACTCCAACTCCCACAGAAGAAACAACCCCAGTTGACCCATCGGAAGAGGAAACTACAGCAGAAACACCATTTGAAGATCCTCTAGTTACTGAAACTCCTCCGCCAGAAGCAGGTTTGATTCAGTCTACCAAATCAGAGGAACGATTGAGACAGCTTCTGCCCGGCAGAAATGGAGTACCTGCTGCACCGGCAACTATTCCGATTCCTGGTCAACAACTTGACCCCTTTGGACCGGTTCCACCGGTTATTGCAGATAGACCCCCAGACGTGCAAGCAGACAGTGAATCGATCGCCTTACCCACTAGACAAGTGCCGGACTTACCCAGTCTTCCTGTGGCTATGCAACCACCCCAATGGAGAACTCCTGTTGCGGTTACTACGGTACCAGGACAGCCAGGGGTAGCCAACGGACAGCCAGGGGTAGCTAACGGACAGCCAGGAGTAGCCAACGGACGACCCGGAACCCCCACCGCACAGCCAGGGGTAGCCAACGGACGACCCGGAACCCCCACCGGACAGCCAGGAGTAGCCAACGGACGACCCGGACTGGCTGAACCAGTAGCAGAATTACCAGATCTAGCTGTAGCTGGAGTGCCAGATCTGCCTCAACTCCCCCTCACTTCCAGACCACCCGCATGGGTTGACCCTAATGCTCCTCCACCCGTCGCCCCAGCCGCGCCGCCACCACCCCCTTCGACTGATTTAGCTCGTGGAATAGAGGTAACCGGAGTGCTGAGAACTGGAGATGATACGAGAATTATTGTTAAGGCTCCTAATGAACCCACGAGTCGTTATGTGAGTGTTGGTCAGCGCATAGCAGGGGGAGAAGTTCTGATCAAGCGGGTGAAGTTTAGCCGAGACAGCGATCCGATTGTCATCTTTGAGCAGAACGGCATTGAAGTTGCTAGAATGGTAGGTGAGGTTAGCGGACCCTTTGGGGATGAGGCTAACACGATTGTAATGCCACAAACTATCAACAATTTTGTTCGTAATCAGTCCTAACTAATTGGGGGTTTTAGGCGACTACTCTGCCTGGCTTGGATCTATATCCCCGGTGGTTGAGGTCAGTCGTTGATCTAAAACTCCCTTGGGTTTGATAACCCAGAAATTATCAATGTCATGGGTTGAGTATTATGTTGAATTTAGTTGAAAAATTTGGCTTTGTTACCCTAGGACGGTTCACGCAGTCTCTGGTCAGCAGAATGGCGCTTGGTGGCTCTGTGGCTTTGTTAGTTGCACTGCCAGCTAATGCCCAAACAGAAGGCGGTCGCCCCCCCATATGTGAAGGACAACTACCTACTGGTCAGGTGACGTGCAACTACGAAGGGGGAGATAATTTTACGGGTAGTTTTGTCAACGGTCGCCCAGAAGGACGCGGTATCTTTGTCTATGCTAACCGCGATCGCTTTGAGGGAGAATTTCGCAATGGTCTCCCTAATGGTCAAGGTGTGTTTATCTTTGCTGATGATTCCCGTGTAGTGGGAGTGTTTAGAGATGGCCAGATTACCAACGGAACGGTGATTTTTGCCAATGGCGATCGCTATATTGGTGAGTTTCAACTGGTCACGGAAGTGGGTAGCGGTAACACCAGCAGCCAACCCCACGGTAGCGGACAGTTTGTTTATAGCAATGGCGATCGCTTTGAGGGAAGATTTTTTGCCGGGGGACCCTTTGGACAGGGAACCTTAACCCGCACAGATGGGACTACCTGCCAAGGAGAATTTTTTAATCAGGCCCTCGACGGAAGCGGGAATTGTACCTTCCCTAACGGTTTTCGCTATGAAGGGGAACTGCGCGGCGGTATCCCCCACGGCCAAGGTGTTCTCATTAACACCGCCGGACAACGTTTCCCCGGTACTTTCCGCGATGGTAGACGGCAAGAGTGAACGGTCGAAGTCACCACAAATCAGCAGTTTTGGGGAAATCTCCCTCACGGAAGCCCCAGTCCTGTGGGTAGGTTAGCAATAAAACTTAAAAAAGTGAAGTGAATAAGATGGCTGATCCAGTAGTAGGCTGAAGATTAACGCATTTTAGACATAGAGGAAAATAAACCAATGGTTCAACGTGGTTCTAAAGTTCGCATTCTTCGTAAAGAGTCCTATTGGTTCCAAGAAGTGGGAACAGTTGTTTCCGTGGATAAAAGCGGGATTCGCTATCCTGTGATTGTTCGTTTTGATAAGGTCAACTACAACGCCTACTGCGGTGTTGATGGCGGCGTTAACACTAACAACTTTGCTGAAGCTGAGTTGGTGGAAGTAGAAGCACCAGCTAAAGCAGCTAAGAAGTAAACTAGGCTCTCGGCTAATCCCCCTGGCGGCAGTGCCATAGAGTGCCTGCCGCCTGTTAATGTTTTAATCGCAGTCACTTTATATCTGCTTGTTTTGCTGTGCCAGAGTTACCTGAAGTTGAAACCGTTAGAAAGGGTCTAAATCAGATGACCCTCAATCAGCCTATAGTGGGTGCGGATGTCCTGTTAGATAGTGCGATCGCTCACCCCACTGCTGTGGAATTTATCGCCCAACTTACCAACACTACCATCAACCATTGGTATAGGCGGGGAAAATATCTGTTAGCGCAACTACAAGCGCCATCACAGCCATCAAATCCTATTTTCACATCAAAAGACCCAATCGAGACTAAGACAAGCGACGGGGGCTGGCTGGGTGTGCATTTGCGGATGACCGGACAACTTTTGTGGCTGACTTCTGATCAACCTTTACATAAACATACCAGGGTGAGATTGTTTTTGCAGGGGGAACGAGAATTGAGATTTGTTGACCAGCGGACTTTTGGTAAAATCTGGTGGGTTCCCCCTGGTATGGCGGTGATGGATGTGATTTCTGGTTTACGGGAATTGGGACCAGAACCCCTTAGCGATGAATTTTCCCCTGAGTATTTAGCCAACAAACTGCGACTCCGCCAAAGACCGATTAAAACGGCTTTACTAGACCAAGCTATATTGGCTGGTTTGGGTAATATTTACGCGGACGAGGCATTATTTTTAGCGGGAATTCAACCCACAACTCCTAGCCGTCGTCTCAGTGAAGACCAAGTTAATCGCCTGTGTACCCACATTGTCGAGGTTTTGCAAGAGGCGATCGCTTCCGGTGGCACAACTATTCGTAATTTCCTCAACGTCCAAGGCGTTAACGGGAACTACGGTAGCCACGCCTGGGTTTATCAACGCGGCGGGAAACCTTGTCGAGTTTGTCAAACCCCCATCGCTAAAATTAAACTATCGGGACGCGGCACCCATTTCTGCCCTAGGTGTCAACCTTCACTCGATTCTGATCTCTCCTGATCTCGATTGTTAAGATAGATGTTCATAAAGCTACGTCTACCATCAGTAACGGTAAAATACAATTTGCAGTGCTCAGTTAGGGAAGCCAGAATCAGTAGAGGCAATGAATGCCTTGTCTGTTATGATTCGCCCACGATCGCAGAATCCTTGACATCAAATTAACTCACAAGCCCTTAAAATTTGGGATAGATTCATTTATCATTTGCTATCCTACTCGCTATGACTATTAAACGCGGAGATTTTGTTCACGCCGTTCGGGAAAAATTAGAAAATAGCCTAGAAGTGACCGCCAGCGACTCCCGCTTACCTCCCTATTTGTTTGAAACTAAAGGGGAAGTCATGGAAACCAAGGGAGATTATGCCTTTGTCAAATTTGGTCGAGTCCCTACACCAGCTATATGGTTGCGGATTGATCAATTGGAACCCGCTAAATAGCCATGTGCGACTCGAGGCGCGATCGGACTACGCAGTTAACCCTAATATCCGTACATAACTAGGCTAGGGTACTAACACCCGCAGGGTAGGGTATGATTCCCATAATCCTACGGGTGGTGGGGTGGCTTCAAATTAGGGCTACCCCTGCTTAACCCGCCATGACTTCCCATATTGCAGAGACACCGTTAATAAAAATATAATTGGTATATGCAGATGGCTTCTAGTATGTTTTTTCCTCCTTCATGTCACCCTACCCAGGTTTCCATAATTGGGGCAGGTAAAGTAGGTGGTACTCTAGCCCAGCGCATAGCAGAGAGTAATGTCGCCCATGTCGTATTACTTGATGTGGTGGAGGGTTTACCCCAAGGGGTCGCCCTGGACTTGATGCAAGCTGGATCAGTGGAAGGTCACGATCGCAAAATTCTCGGAACTAATGATTATGCAGATACTGCCGGATCAGATATTGTCGTAATTACAGCCGGTCGCCCTAGGACTCCGGGCATGAATCGTAATGATTTAATCGAAACTAATGCCCCTATTGTCGCTCGTGCTGTTACTAATGTGATCGCCAGTTCCCCTAATGCAGTCATTATCATAGTTACCAATCCTTTGGATGTAATGACTTATATAGCTTGGCAGGTCAGCCAAATCGAACCTTTTAGGATTATGGGAATGGCAGGAGTGTTAGACTCAGCCCGCTTCCAAGCGTTTATCGCCACAGAATTAAACGTTTCCGTTGTCGATGTTAATGCAACCGTTATGGGAAGTCATGGCGATTTAATGGTTCCCCTTCCCCGTTATTCTACAGTTAATGGCATTCCCATTACAGAGTTAATGGATGCTGAAACCATTAATCGTCTCATTGCTCGCACTCGTAATGGGGGGGCGGAAATAGTCGGACTTCTGAAAACTGGCGGCGCTTATTATGCTCCCGCTTCCTCCGTGCGGACTATGGTAGAATCTATTTTACTCAACCGTCGTCGTCTATTGCCAACTTCTGCCTATCTCAAGGGAGAATATGGCATGAAGGATATTTTCCTAGGGGTTCCCTGTTGGTTGGGATGTCGAGGCGTAGAGGGCGTTCTGGAATTAAACCTCACAGACAATGAACGCGAAGCACTCAACAGTTGCGCTCAATCGGTTCGCGAAGGTATTGAAAAAGCCGATGCGGTTTTAGCGGCCACTGCTGCTGTTTAGCCGCCGGGGGCGGGTCTTAGTAGTGCCATGACGTACCCGCCCCGACAAAACCCCTCCCCTTCCTTAACTCTTGCGGACCACAGACAGTTTCACCAAAGCCCTTGACAGTCTGGGATTTATCATCTATCATTATTTGTATACACGGGGCATTACTGGTTTCGACAGGACGATCAAACCGACCTTGTGATTCAGGCCGAGAGTGAGCCTCCTCTCGAAAATCAAAGGTTCAAAAAAAATGTAAGTGCGAACAACGTCGTACCTTTCGCTCGCGTTAAAGCCGCTGTTGCTTAATAACGAATACCTCCTATAGGTTCGAGCACTCACGGTTTGACTCCGTTAAGGACTGTGGGTTAAACCCCAACGGATGCTTCGGTTAAGCGTTCTCTGGTAGCTTAACTGAAAAAGACTCTACTAGAGAATCCTACCGTCAGGGATAAGTGACGGTTCCCGCCCTAAGGATTAGAGGGGCTATGTCTGTGAACGAGCAGGGCGTAAATAGTCGTTTTGGACATGGGTTCGATTCCCATATGCTCCATTTTCAGTAAACCCTAGTCTAGTAGCTATCGCGG
>NZ_JARPLU010000237.1:0-5571 GCF_032349615.1 Limnospira sp. PMC 1279.21
TGCCCGCGCCATGCTGAAATGGGCGCATTATCGATTCAAACTAACCCTGAGACATAAGCGCGGAAATAACTGAACAGTTGTAGATGTGACCGAAGAATACACCAGCAAAACCTGTACTCACTGTGGTCATGTCCATTCCCAGCTAGGTGGCTCAAAAGTGTTCCGATGTCCGGAGTGGGGGTTCACTCTACCACGGGACTGGAACGGTGCTTTTGGAATCTTTCTAAAAGCTTTGCGGGATACCGCCTCTGTTACCTTAACGGGTAATAGTGCTATCGTCGCATTGTCCGGGAACAACCGGATAAATGTCGCGTAAATGTATCAGATATCGACCTCTGGGTATCTGGCTTTTGAGTTAGATGTGTAAGTCGGATCGCTGAACCAAGAATTCCACTGTTAAGGGGCGTGGGAGTGTCAAGAACAGCTCATTTGTTTGTTACCAGGAGAAATCTAATTTATGCCACAGCTTGAAACAATTACTGAACTGGACTTTCAAAACGAAACCTATAAAGATGCCTATAGCCGGATTAATGCGATCGTAATTGAAGGTGAGCAGGAAGCATCTGATAATTACATCAAACTGGGTGAAATGCTACCTGAAGAACGGGAAGAGCTAATTCGTCTGTCGAAAATGGAAAAGCGTCATAAGAAAGGGTTTCAGGCTTGTGGTCGCAACCTGGAAGTTACCCCAGACATGGACTTTGGCCGTGAGTTCTTTGCTAAACTTCATGGTAATTTCCAAAAGGCGGCGGCTGAAGGTAAGTTGGTGACTTGTTTGCTGATCCAATCTTTAATTATTGAAAGTTTTGCGATCGCTGCTTACAACATCTATATCCCTGTGGCTGATCCCTTTGCTCGCAAAATTACCGAAGGCGTGGTTAAAGATGAGTACGAGCATCTGAACTTTGGCGAGGAGTGGCTGAAAGCTCACTTTGAGGAGTCCAAAGCTGAACTAGAAGAAGCTAACCGCCAAAACCTACCCCTGGTCTGGAAAATGCTTAACCAGGTGGAAAAAGATGCCAGTATCCTGGGAATGGAGAAAGAAGCCTTAATTGAGGACTTCATGATTGCCTATGGGGAAGCTCTGAGCAATATTGGTTTCACTACCCGCGATATTATGCGGATGTCTGCTTATGGTTTGGCAGGAGTTTAACTTAGTCAGGTTGAGATTTTGAACAAAAACGGTCGGTGCGGTCGGTGAGCTCCGCCGAACTGATCGCAGCCGAACCGCGCTAACAGGTGGGATCTGCGATCGCCAGAGTCTTAGTCGTCATAGCCTTATCAGAAAAAATGGGTTGAAAACCTCGTCCTTTTAGGGCGACTTGGTGTGAACATAAATTGAATTCGTTGACTTTGGGAACGCCGGAAACAAGAGACACTCCGTAATCCCTAAAACTCTAGCCATCACTGGTAGAAAATCTTTCATCGTCAGTCCAAATGGCCAGAGCGAAGTCAAAATCAAATAGGGTAGGGCATACCCGGATTTACGCTTGGGGAGTATTCTTGAAGAGTGCTTACTGTAAAAGGTGTAGTCAGATACGACATGAAACTGTAAGACCAAAACTAACGAGGGTTAGTGGAGGCAGGATTCAGCCCAAGAATCCCCATGCCTTTAGGCTGGGGACAAGGGTTCAGATTACCGGACTACGGGAACGCCATGAGATACCCGGCTACCAAATGTTGTCCCCCGCTCTGATTTTCAATGACCAGGCTTGTCATCTTTCCGTTCCGTTTCATTGTGTACAGCGCGAAACGGAACCCGGATCAAAATGTTGTGGCGGTTGATTTGGGTATCAATACCACAGCAACAGTCACAGTCGTAACCTTTGACGGCACTGTAATCCATCGTGAATTAATTCACCCTGGACCAGACATAGATCGTCGATATCAGCGACTCGAGTCTGTGGCAATGCGGGCCCTAATGACGATGGGAAAAGGAGGGAAACTTCACAAAGGCTTCTGCGCCCAGACGTGCTTGCTAGTAACAAAAAACTTACTCAAACCTACACACAAACCCAAAACCTTGTACTATGCAAACAACCACAATAACCGGAGTTAAAGTGCCAAAATATGTTACACCGAAGGAAGCCGGAGAAATCTTCTCCGTCAGCGTTGCCACCTTGCGAAGATGGGAAAAACTCGGCGCAATTAAAGCCGTTCGTACCGTTGGCAACCAACGAAGATACATCATCGAAGAAGCCGAGAAACAAAAGCCCATTGTCTGTTATGCAAGAGTCAGCACCCATTCCCAAAAGGATGACCTCATTAGACAGGCTGAATTTCTACGCAGCGCATACCCAACAGCATAAATTCTTACAGAAGTTGGCAGTGGACTCAATTTTAAACGGCGAAAATTCCTCGCTATATTGGAACGAATATACGAAGGAAATATCGGCACACTTGTCATCGCTCACGCCGATAGGCTGGTCCGTTTCGGATTTCCACTCATTGAATGGTTATGTGCAAAAAGTGGATGTGAATTCGTGGTTCTCAGGAAAAAGAGTCTCTCTCCAGAACAAGAACTCGTTAGCGATATCTTGTCCATCCTCCACTGTTTCTCTGCTCGGCTTTACGGACTACGAAAGTACGAAAAACCAGCCCGTAAAGAACTTCAAAAAGAAACCCCGTCATCAGACAAGCAAGATGACTCCGAACAGCTTGAGGAAGGTGAGATTGTATCCTTGTCAAGAATTACACGCTGTTTGGAAACGTTGGTTAGCTGCTTATCGGTGGATTTATAACTATACCATTGCTACTTTGAAACATGGCTATCAAGGGACCTGTTTTGA
Source organism: Limnospira sp. PMC 1279.21 (assembly GCF_032349615.1). Lineage (NCBI taxonomy): Bacteria > Bacillati > Cyanobacteriota > Cyanophyceae > Oscillatoriales > Sirenicapillariaceae > Limnospira > Limnospira sp. PMC 1279.21. Next base: position 2,790 of record NZ_JARPLU010000237.1, read on the forward strand.
CTGCCAAAAGTTAGTCAGAGATAGTGAAAAACCGGAATGGGTGAAATTTTTACCAGGACATCAATTACAGGAAGCAGTAGCCGATGCTTTCGATGCTTTTAAACAAGCTAATGCGGCTGGGGGTCAAGTCAAATTCAAGTCCTGCCGGGCACCATCTCAAATCATTAAATTCAAGGTAAATAACTTTAAAAATGGAACTTGGTATACCCGTTTAACTAAAGGTTTAACCTTTACTTCACCTCAAGCTATACCTAAGAATTGCCTTTATGGAACGCAATTAAAGTATGCCAGGGGTAAATGGTATGGTTGTTTTCCAGAGTATCAAGAGCGAGAAACAACAGAGCAAAAGCGAGTTATGGCTTTAGACCCTGGTGTGCGCTCCTTTTTGGTGGGTTATGATGGTGAATCAATTACGGAATTTGCCACTAATGATATTGGCAAAATCAATCGCCTTTGCTACCATTTAGACCTTTTAATGAGCCGGATTAGCCAATGTAAAATTAAACGAAAACGAGATCAAATGCGTAAAGCTTCTCATCGAATGCGGGAGCGGATTCGTAACCTAGTAGATGATTTACATAAGAAAGTCGCTCATGTCTTGGTTAATCACTATAAACTTATCTTTCTTCCTACTTTTAATTCGAGTGAAATGGTTGTCAAATATCGTAGAAAGCTCAACTCTAAGTCAGCGAGACACTTGTTAACTTGGAGTCACTACATATTTTCTAAACGTCTCATGCAACAAGCAGAAAGAAAAGGTGTTTTAGTTGTCCGCGCTGAAGGAAAGTTATACCTCTAAAACCTGCCCCCATTGTGGTCAAATCCATGAGAAACTAGGGGGAAGTAAGGTTTTGAAATGTCCTAATTGCGGCTATACAGCACCCCGTGACTGGGTAGGCGCACGAAACATTATGCTTCGTGCTTTGCCGGCTACTGCCGTTGTCTTCCAAGACAATGCGATACTTTTTCAATCGGCGTAAAGCTTTAATAAGTTTTATACAGGTTTGAGAAGGTTAAATGTAGCACTCAGGCGAGTCCGGGATTAGCATTATGACACCCCCACCTCGCGCCGGAGCCGGTGGGGAGAGCTTTATTCGGAATTGCTGGCACTATGGGCAGGTTGGTGATAAGATTAAACATAAAATCACAAGCAAACCTGCTCCTTTGCAGGTAAAATTAATTTCTATGGTCCGGCATCGACTCATACAGCTCGTGCCGGGAGATGGGTAAATAAAATAGCCTCCCCCAAGAGGATGTTAACTCAAAAATAACTCAATCGAATCATGTTTGGTCTCATCGGTCATCTTACCAGTTTGGAACACGCCCAGGTTGTAGCTCGGGATTTGGGTTATGCAGAATATGCTGATCAAGGTCTGGATTTTTGGTGCAGCGCACCACCCGTAATTGTTGAGGATCTTAAGGTAACAAGTATTACGGGTCAGGTAATTGAGGGTAGGTATGTAGAGTCTTGCTTCTTACCCGAAATGTTGGCTACTAACCGCATGAAAGCTGCTACTCGCAAAATTATTAATGCTATGGCTCATGCTCAAAAAAATGGCATTAATATTACGGCTTTGGGGGGGTTTTCTTCGATTATTTTGGAGAGATTTAATTTGGATCAACTGGGTAGAATTCGCAACATTAAGTTGGAGTTTGAGCGCTTCACTACCGGAAACACCCACACGGCTTATATTATTTGCCGTCAAGTGGAACAAGCAGCGCCGAAATTGGGAATAGATTTGTCTAAGGCTACTGTGGCTGTTTGTGGCGCTACCGGAGATATTGGCAGTGCGGTCTGTCGGTGGCTAAATGGCAGACTTGATGTGGCTGAAATACTATTGATTGCTCGCGATCGCCAAAGACTCCAAAACCTACAAGCTGAATTGGGACGGGGTAAAATTATGGCTTTAGATGAAGCATTACCCCAGGCTGATATCGTGGTTTGGGTCGCTAGTATGCCACAGGGGGTGGAAATTGACCCGGAAGTTTTGAAAAAACCTTGTTTGTTGATTGATGGGGGCTACCCTAAAAATATGGCAACTAAGTTTCAAAGTCCCGGTGTTCATGTCCTGTCTGGGGGCATTGTGGAACACGCTTTAGATATTGACTGGAAAATTATGAAAATTGTCAATATGAATGTTCCCGGTCGCCAGCTATTCGCCTGTTTTGCCGAATCTATGTTATTAGAATTTGAGTCTATATATACCAATTTTTCTTGGGGCCGAAATCAAATCACTTTGGATAAAATGGATATGATTGGTCGGATGTCTATTAAACATGGTTTTAAACCACTGATGCTATAACTTTTCCCCCTCCTCACCCGCTACCCTCCAACTCGGTTAAACTCCCAATTTCGGGTGAGGATCTCATTATTATTTATGGCTTTGGGGGGTATGCACAAAATGTCGTTTTTGTCAAGGTCGGTAAAAATAGCCTAGGTATTTTCCCGAAAAACTCGTGAATCGTGAATTTAAATTTTTGCCGGGAGAATAATTTTAACCGCGATACAATCAGGGTTTCGGGCTTTATTTTATCCAATAGACACAGAAAGCCCTTGGTAGCAATTTCTGTAAGCAAACCACAACCCCCATAATCTCGTCAACTTTTGGCGAGCAATTTTCCCTAAAATTGTATTAATTCTTAACAATCTTTGCCAAAAACAATCTATTTGGTTGTATGAATTAGCAAAACTTATGTAAAATCCCATAAGTAGGGGGTGGGCGAGTTTCACGTAAACCTCTTGGGAGCGTGGAAGCCCCGTGTCTTTAGACCGGGGAGGAAG
>NZ_JARPLU010000238.1:0-5494 GCF_032349615.1 Limnospira sp. PMC 1279.21
CAAGCACGGTTTTGAATTGGAGTTGGGAAAGGTGACTTTCCCTTCGACCATAACATCATTAGATATCCCTAAAATCAAATAGAGCGACATTGTAAAATATCCCAACTATGACAGTAAATTCACCCGTAGACTTTCAAGAAGAATTTGAGATCATCGTAGTCGGTGGCGGACACTCAGGCTGCGAAGCGGCTTTAGCCTCAGCGCGTTTGGGTTGTCGCACGTTGCTGCTGACCCTAAATTTAGATAAAATTGGCTGGCAACCCTGTAACCCGGCTGTGGGGGCTCCGGCGAAGTCTCAACTCACCCACGAAGTCGATGCACTGGGGGGAGAAATTGGCAAAATGGCCGATCGCACCTACCTGCAAAAACGGCTACTTAACAACTCTCGCGGACCGGCTGTTTGGGCGTTACGGGCGCAAACGGATAAGCGCGAATATGCAGCAGTAATGCGACAAATAGTCGAAAACCAAGAAAATCTATCAATCCGGGAGGGAATGGTAACGGATTTAGTCTTAGGATTAAATGACGAAATCATAGGAGTAAAAACCTATTTTGGTGTAGCATTTGCCTGTAAAGCGCTCATCCTAACTACAGGGACTTTTTTAGGTGGAATTATTTGGGTGGGTAACAAATCCATGCCAGCGGGACGAGCCGGAGAATTCGCCGCCGTAGGACTTACAGACACCCTGAACCGCTTAGGGTTTGAAACGGGACGACTAAAAACCGGAACTCCCGCGCGAGTCGATAAGCGATCGGTTGATTATAGCAACTTAGAACCTCAGCCCGGAGATGAACGAGTGCGATGGTTCAGTTTTGACCCTGAAGTGTGGGTTGAAAGGGAACAAATGAACTGTTATTTAACCAGAACTACGGCGGAAACCCATCGATTAATTAGGGAAAATTTGCATTTATCCCCCGTTTATGGCGGTTGGGTGGATGCCAAAGGACCCCGTTATTGTCCGAGTATTGAAGATAAAATTGTGCGGTTTGCTGACAAGGAAAGTCACCAGATTTTTATTGAACCAGAAGGCCGTCATATTCCTGAACTTTATATTCAGGGATTTTCTACGGGTTTACCGGAAAAATTACAGTTAGAAATGTTACGGAGTCTTCCGGGTTTAGAAAACTGCGTGATGCTACGACCTGCTTATGCGGTGGAGTATGACTATTTACCGGCAACTCAGTGTTATCCTACGTTGATGACTAAGAAAATTGAGGGATTATTTTGTGCGGGTCAAATTAATGGTACAACTGGATATGAAGAAGCAGCCGCACAGGGAATTGTAGCGGGAATTAATGCGGTTAAATTGGTGCGCGGTGAAGATATGATTGTGTTTCCTCGGGAACAAAGTTATATCGGTACTTTAATTGATGATTTGTGTACGAAGGATCTGCGAGAACCCTATCGAATGTTAACCAGTCGGTCGGAGTATCGGTTATTATTGCGATCGGATAATGCCGATCGCCGCCTAACTCCCTTGGGTCGGGAAATTGGTTTAATTGACGATCGCCGTTGGGAATTATTCCAACAAAAACAGGCTAATATTATCGCGGAAAAGCAGCGGCTAGACCAGACCAGAGTTAAGGAACGCGACGAAATTGGTATAGCGATCGCCTCTGATACTCAACAAAAAATTAAAGGGTCAATTAGTCTGGCGGAATTGTTGCGTCGTCCCGGTTTCCACTATGGTAATTTAGAACATTATCACCTAGGTAATTCTCAGTTATCCTTAGAGGAAAAAGAAGGCGCAGAAATTGAGATTAAATATTCCGGCTATATGGAACGCCAGCAAAACCAAATTGATCAGATCAGCCGTCATGCTAACCGCCAACTCCCTCGAGACTTAGACTATCTTACCATTGAAACCCTATCTATGGAGTCACGGGAAAAATTAAACCGGATCAAACCTTTAACTATTGGTCAGGCTTCCCGTATTGGTGGGGTCAACCCCGCAGATATTAACGCCTTGTTAATTTATCTGGAAGTGCGCCACCGTCAACCGGCGATCGCCATTAAATAAGGGTTGATGATTAACTATCTATTCGCCGGGTTTCTATTGATTCAGAAATCCGGTTTTTATTTTCAATATAACCACATTGCCATCTACGAATCATAAAATTTTTCTTAAATTTGTACAATTTTATACAATTATCATTATACTACCCTCATACAATTATCACCAGATTGATAACAATGGCAACTCTAACAGTTTGGAAATACAATAGCGCTGATGGTGCTAAAAATGCTCTGGCTAAACTCGCTGAACTCCAGAAACAACGTTTAATTCAAATCGAAGATGCGGCTATAGTATTCTGGCCACAAGGTCGCAAGAAGCCCAAAACCACCCAAGCCGTTGACCTAGTGGGTTCTGGTGCATTTGGCGGCGCTTTTTGGGGTCTATTATTCGGCTTGATTTTCTTTGTTCCGGTATTAGGAATGGCGGTCGGTGCATTAGCCGGAGCATTGTCAGGATATTTCACTGACTACGGCATTGATGATGAATTTATCAAAGATGTCCGAAATCAAGTAACTGAAGGTACTTCCGCACTATTTTTACTAACCAGTAGTGTGACTTTAGATAAAGTAGAGGAAGCCTTCAAAGATGAAGAAAAAGGTGAGTTGATTAAATCCAACTTGACCAATGAACAGGAAGCTAAGTTACGGGAAGATTTCGGCGCAGACGAGTAATTTTTCCCTAATTTAGCTTGGTAAAATGTGGGGGATAAGCTGGAATTATTCCCCCAAATATACCCCCCAATAAGGCAATTAAATGATGTGGATTAAAGTTACAGATAAAGCTACCTACTTAATGAATTCAGATATACATATTGAGAAAGTAAGCGGCAATGTGAAAATCGAAAGAGATGGTAAAAAGATTACTATTCAAGGTGTGCCGCGTCAATGGTTCATTTCCCAATCTCTCAATGTTGTAGTTGATTTAGATGCGCCAGAAGCCGATGTGCCTGAAATGGAGCCTATGTAAAAAATGATCACTATCTGGGTTGGTTTCACGCTGGGATTAATAGCTTTTGGTTGGGCAATTCCGATCATGGTTCTGTTCGTTGAATGTTTGGCAGCCGGGTTTAATTTCCCAGGTTTTATATCAAATGACGACCTACCAGAACCGACAATTTCTGTATTAATTCCGGCTCATAATGAAGGGTTAGTTATTGGTCAAACTTTGGCTAATATTTTACCTCAACTGAAACCGGACGATGAAATAATTGTAATTGCGGATAACTGCACAGATGAAACTGTAGCGATCGCCACTGAAAACGGAGTGCAAGTTCTGGAAAGGCAAGATCCAGACAACCGAGGAAAAGGATATGCTCTCGATTATGGATTACGCCACCTAGCGCCAAACCCGCCAGAGGTGGTAGTTATGATTGATGCTGATTGTTTAGTGGAACCAGGAGCGATCGCCACTATTGCTCAACAAGCATTAATCACAGCCAAGCCAGTGCAAGCATTATATTTAATGGAAACACCCCCCAATCCATCTGTCAAGAACTCCATTTCTGCGTTGGCATTCTTAGTCAAAAATTGGGTGCGTCCCCAAGGATTAGCGAAACTAGGGGGACCTTGTTTATTAACCGGAACTGGGATGGCTTTTCCCTGGTCAATTATTCAAAGCATATCCTTAGCGAGTAGTAATATAGTCGAAGATATGCAGCTAGGTGTCGATTTAGCGATCGCTGGTTATTCCCCCCAATTTACAGCCAAAGCCAAAGTAATTGGATACCTTCCCCAAGACGAAACCGCCAGCACCAGTCAACGCACCCGTTGGGAACACGGTCATTTACAAACCCTGAAAACTCAAGTGCCGCGCCTGCTCAAAGCCTCCCTAAGCCAAAGACGTTTTGAACTGTTACAAATGGCATTAGATCTATGTGTTCCCCCCCTCTCCCTTCTGGTAATTTTGTGGGTCGGTGCATCCGCCATATCCTTAATCGCTAGTAGCCTAGGAGTCTCTGCTATTCCCACCATCATCATAGCCCTAGAGGGGCTGCTGCTAACTACTGCCATTGGTATGGCTTGGGCAAATTTTGGGCGATCGCTTATCCCCCTCAAAACCCTCTTAGGTATCCCCCTGTATATACTGTGGAAAATTCCCCTATATTTAACCTATTTCATTAAACCCCAAAAAGAATGGGTAAGGACTCAAAGAGAACCCCTGGATAAATCTTCGCTAAATTCCGATAAAATATAGATCCACTTTCTCAAATTGTGATATCATCAAAGTGTTCAAATACCTGCAAGGTTAGTCATGTTAGCCACTTCCCCAACTTACACTATCACTTGGGAAAAGTTGCCAGATGATTTTGTGTTACCCGATGACCCCGTGGATAATATATATCAACCAGCCCTAGCAGCAGCCGTTACCGAAAGTTTAAGGTTAGCCGGAAAACTGCCAGAAACATCGCTCACTCCGACCAACTACGGCATTTGTGCCACCATAAACGGTAAAATAAGCATAAAAGCGCCAGATTGGGCGTATATTCCGCAAATTACCGTCAATCGGGAAGAGGTAGTTCGTAGTTATACCCCCCGACTACAAGGGGATATTCCCGCACTGGTACTAGAATTTTTATCAGATCCAGGTGGGAGTGAATATTCAATAAAAGAAACCTATCCTCCTGGAAAGTTCTTTTTCTATCAACAGATTCTGCAAGTACCTAATTATGGCATTTTTGATACAGACACAGGCACATTAGAACTCTACCGTTTAGACGAGAACCAACGATATCACCTAGAGTCACCTAATGAACAGGGCAGATTTTGGATACCAGAAATGCAGCTTTTCTTAGGTGCAGAGCAAGGAACCCGCGAAAATCTCACTGGCTACTGGCTACGTTGGTGGGATCAACAGGGAAACCTACTCCTATGGGCGACTGAACTATTAGACCAGGAACGTCAACGATCTGAAAAATTAATCGCCCAATTGCGGGCGGCGGGTATTGAACCTGATACATAGCCTATAACCCCCATTCTACTGTTACTTAGGTGTTACTCAAAACCGTAGTAGAGTAACAAGTGAGTAAAAAATGAGTAATGCTACTAAACTCCCTACAGTGGGGGGAAAGGGTAACTATGACGAGAGCTATAGCAGATTCCTGAAAGCCTATCAAGACTTTAAAGGGGAATGTCCCAAAGGAGTGACACTCAAGTTACAAAAGTCCGGGACTAGGTATAATTTGCTATTGCAGTTTAAGCAGCCACCTACCGGAAAACGGCTACCCAAGACAGCTAATCTTGAGTGTACACCCCAAGGGGTGATAGACGGGGTTAAGAAAGCCAAGTTAGTGGCACCAAGCCCTGGGAACTATCAGCAGCGATAGTGAATTCTGGGACTGGTACGATGCGACTATCTTAGGAAAGAACCAGATTGAGGATAATCTGATAACCTATCGGGAAATATTCCAACAACTAGAGGATGAGGTGCGAGACGTTTAGGAATCAAATAAGGCTGCAATGCCTGAAATAACTTCCTAC
>NZ_JARPLU010000239.1:0-5471 GCF_032349615.1 Limnospira sp. PMC 1279.21
GATTTCTGAGACGACTTCTGCTTCGGGGTAGAGGTTGGACAGTGCGGCCACCTGTCGGTTGAGGTCGGACTGCTGGGCGCGGCTACTAACTCTGGCATAGATAACGACTTTGCGTTTGTCACTGCCTGATTTGGCAGTATATCACTCAACGTTGTATCGTCGTTGCCCAGCGGGGGTTCTGATGGTCTCGATTGAGCCATTGGAGTCCCATCTGCGGAGTGTTCTTTCATGGACTCCAAGGATTTGGGCGGCTTCCTTGGGTTTGACATATCTGGCAATAGGTTTATCCTCAACCCTTCTCGCTTATTATACCGTATTGCCCTAAAATATTAACCGAATTTGTGATTAAATCATGCTCTTTCAAGATTCTGTTTCTAGCAGATAGAAAGATAGATCCACATCTGGGATAATTAAATTATTCCAGATTTTGCAATACTCAGAAACTTCCGGCTAATGCAAGATTTTTCCGGGTTAAATGTATCTGATAACAGTTCTCAGCTACCATTATCAGGCTTTGGGAACCTTTTACCCGGTTTGGATGCCGATCTAGTTTTTATTCAGAATCAATCGGGGGAGTATCTACTATTTTCTTGGCGACAATGCGATCGCCATCCCCTTCCTGTGGACAAAATCACGGGAACTAATATGGCAGATACATTTAAGCCTCTGGTACTCGGACCCTATCAAGAAAGAATCCACCGGATGATCACCAGCTTAATACCAGAGCGCTTCAGTTATCCATTTTGTTATGAAGAATACTATTTTCCCCTAGAACTGATTGTCAGTCCCATATTAAAATCTAACGGCACTGCTACCCATGTTCTGGTGATGGGGCGACTACTGGAAAATTCTCAACTGAATCTTAACCCTAATCAAGAACTGATTGCCTACCGCGCCTTACCATCTAATTTTGATATCCAGCAAAAAATGCTGGTTCAAATTGCCGGAACCCTTTGCCGCAGCGTTCCCCCCACTTCTCAAATTTATCAAACTATTATCAGCCAAATTACTCAAAAAATTCGCCGCACTCTGGATTTAAAAGAGATTTGGCAACAAACTGTTAACGGCTTGGGTCAGGTTCTTGGTGTCAGTCGCTGTATTATCTGTCCCTATCGCAGCACCTCTGATAAGTCTACCCAAGTGGTGGCTGAGTACCGCCAACAAGATGTCCCCATGATGTTGGGTTTAAATCTATCGAGTGAGTCGGAATTGGGTTGGCTCAAGCCTTAGCCACTTTAGAACCGATTATCATTGAGCGCAGTTCCCCTGAAAATGACCCCTATCAACGCTATTCGTTGATGGTTGTTGCTACTGCTTATCAAGATCAGCCTAATTCTTTGATTTTCCTTCATCAATGCGATCGCACTCGCCAGTGGACGGCGGCGGAAATAGATTTTGTCCGGGAGTTGGCTACTCATGTGGGAACCGCGATCGCCCATGCTACCCTTTATCAGGAGTTAGAAGAAGCTAGACTAGAAGCGATCGCTCTTTCTCGTCTCAAAAGTGAGTTCCTCGCCAATACTTCCCACGAACTCCGAACTCCCCTTAACGGTATGATCGGCTTCCTTCAGTTAGTCTTAGATGGTATGGCTGATGACCCAGAGGAAGAACGGGAATTTATCGAACAAGCACATCAAGCAGCTATTCATCTCCTGAATTTAATTAATGATGTTTTAGATATTGCCAAAATTGAAGCGGGTAAAATGGATATTGAACTCGCCTTGGTCAAAGTTGATGAAGTTATCGGAGAAATCGAACATTTTATTCGACCTCAAGTTGAACAAAAAAATTTGAAATTTACTATTCAACCAGAAGCTGTCAATAGTCAAATTATTGTTTATGGCAACTATCAGCGCATCTTACAAGTGATTCTAAATTTCCTGGAAAATGCGATTAAATTTACTCACAAAGGCGGCATTAATATTAGCATAGGAATTATTCGGAAAAATGTGATGATTCAAAATCAAAAATTTCCGGGATTTGTGGAGTTTAGAGTTGTGGATACTGGTATTGGTGTTCCCATTGAAAAGCAAGATAGATTATTCCACGCTTTTTCTCAGGTTGATAGTGGTTACACTAAGCAATATGGGGGGACGGGACTCGGTTTAGTTATTTCTCAAAAGCTGGTTCAAGCTATGGGAGGTAAGGTTAAGTTTTACAGTTTGGGGGAAGGCTTAGGATCAACTGTGACTTTTACTATTCCTCTCTATCAAGAACCATGATATTAATTACCAAAAGATAGGGGGTTGACAACCTCCGAAATATCATGGTACTATTTTGATATATGATTTTATAATGAAAATCTTGCCTTGTTAAATAAAATTGCGACTATTCCCATTATCTAAAATGATACCACAAGCCGACCGGAAAAGCAACCCCCACAGCTTCCCATCGGCAAATTTTTTTTGTTACAAAACTTAACAATAAATTTACAAATCTCATTGTTATTGTTGCAGTAAGCGTTGATAGTCCACTACTCGACAAATGCGCCATTCAGGTAGTATTGTGGCTCCTATATGTTGGTAAAATGCGATCGCCGATTGATTCCAGTCGAGGACAGTCCACTCTAAGCGCCCATACCGACGTTCTAGGGCTACTTGAGCGACCTGTTGGATCAAGGCTTTCCCAATGCCTAAACCTCGATATTCAGGCATAACAAATAGGTCTTCTAAATGAATGCCGGGTTGAGTCAAGAACGTGGAAAAGTTATGAAAAAACAGAGCAAAGCCTACGGTTTTTTGCTCCCATTCAGCGATAATGACCTCAGCCATTGGCCGATCGCCAAATAGATGCTGTTTCAAGGTTTCCAGATCTCCAGTGACTTGGTGGGAGAGTTTTTCATATTCAGCCAAAGCCTTAATTAAAGCCCAAATGACCGGAACATCATCAACAGTAGCAGGACGGATAATTAGTTGAGCAGGCATAGTTACTTAGAAGTTGACAACTGATTTTAATCGGTTCGACATGGGGAGGAGTTAGCTAGTTAGCAGTCTGCTCAAAAAAAGTAAAGATTCTTAGAGTTTAATCTAGGCCTAAAATGGTTATAATGGCTTCACTTTGTAATTAAAGTTACCATAACACCATGTCACAACCGACAATCGAATCAATTTTACACGAGAAACGGTTATTTCATCCGTCCGAGGACTTCTCCAAACAGGCCCGGATTAAGAGCATGGAAGAGTACCGGGAACTCTACGAGAAAGCCAAAGCTAACCCGGAAGCCTTTTGGGCAGAATTAGCCGAAAATGAGTTGCACTGGTTTAAAAAATGGGATCAGGTGCTGGACTGGCAGCCACCTTTTGCTAAGTGGTTTGTGGGGGGCAAAATTAATATTTCCTATAATTGCCTCGATCGCCATTTGACTACCTGGCGCAAAAATAAAGCCGCTTTAATTTGGGAAGGCGAACCGGGAGACTCTCGCACCCTGACTTATTCCCAACTACATCGGGAAGTTTGCCAAATGGCTAACGTGATTAAACAGTTGGGAGTCAAAAAAGGCGATCGCGTTGGGATTTATATGCCCATGATACCAGAGGCGGCGATCGCTATGTTGGCTTGTGCCAGAATTGGCGCACCCCATACCGTCATTTTTGGCGGTTTTAGTGCCGAGGCTTTAAAAGACCGCCTGGAAGATGCCCAAGCTAAATTGGTGATTACTGCTGATGGTGGTTGGCGCAAAGATGCGATCGTACCCCTAAAAGAACAGGTAGATAAGGCTTTACAAGCTGGTGCGCCTAGTGTTGATAACGTTTTGGTCGTACAGCGCACTCAGCAAAAAATCCAGATGGAACCCGGACGGGACCACTGGTGGCATGACTTGCAACAAAATGCTTCCGGGCAATGTCCCGCCGAAGAAATGGATAGTGAGGATATGCTGTTTATCCTTTACACTAGCGGGACTACTGGTAAACCCAAGGGAGTTGTACACACTACTGGTGGCTATAATCTTTACAGTCACATTACTAATCAGTGGGCTTTTGATTTACAGGATACTGATGTTTACTGGTGTACCGCTGATGTGGGTTGGATTACTGGCCATAGTTATATTGTCTATGGGCCTTTGTCCAATGGGGCCACAACTTTGATGTATGAAGGGGCTCCCCGTGCTTCTAATCCCGGTTGTCTGTGGGATGTGGTAGAAAAGTATGGGGTCACTATTTTCTATACTGCTCCTACTGCTATTCGAGCTTTGATGAAAATGGGTGAAAGACACCCTAATGCTCGTGATTTGTCTTCCTTGCGGATTTTGGGGACCGTCGGAGAACCCATTAACCCAGAAGCCTGGATTTGGTATAACCGCGTCATTGGTCACGGAAAATGTCCCATTGTTGATACTTGGTGGCAAACCGAAACCGGGGGTTTTATGATTACTCCTCTTCCCGGTGCGACTCCTACTAAGCCGGGTTCCGCTACTTTGCCTTTCCCTGGAATTATTGCTGATGTGGTTGATACCGAAGGCGAACCTGTTACTAATAATTCTGGGGGGTATTTGGTGGTGCGTCACCCCTGGCCGGGTATGATGCGGACTGTTTATGGCGACCCCGATCGCTTCCGTCGTACTTATTGGGAGTATTTACGACCTAAAAATGGCGATTATGTCTACTTCGCTGGTGATGGCGCTCATAAAGATGAGGATGGCTATTTCTGGGTGATGGGCCGCGTTGATGATGTGATTAATGTTTCCGGTCATCGCTTGGGGACTATGGAGGTTGAGTCCGCTTTGGTTTCTCATCCCGCTGTCGCTGAGGCGGCTGTGGTTGGCCGTCCTGATGAGGTTAAGGGTGAGGAAATTGTGGCTTTTGTTACTCTCGAAGGCGATCGCCAACCTGATGAAGCCTTGGAAAAAGAGTTGAAGCAGCACGTTGTTAATGAAATTGGCGCTTTGGCTCGTCCCGGAGAAATTCGCTTTTCTGATGATTTGCCTAAGACTCGTTCCGGTAAAATTATGCGACGTTTATTGCGATCGCTTGCTTCCGGCCAGGAGATTTCTGGGGATACTTCCACTCTCCAAGATCGCACCGTTCTCGAAAAGTTGCGCGGTGGCGCTTAGTTGAGCAATTCCCTCCCTCCTTAATTGAGGCGGGATTTTTTTAGCCACAACTTTGGTGCGTCAGTTTCCCCCATCGGGAAATCATTAATTAATTGCTCTGACGCACCCGATCGCATTTTTGATTTTTTCGTCAACATCAAAATCCGCCCCGCCGCAGGGGTTGACAGGAAGCCGAAATTTTGCTACGATATTAGTATCAAGTTAGATAATGGAAATATAATCTAATTTTTAAAAATTGCAAATATTCCTATTATGATACGAGTATACTGTCAAGCACCCCAAAAGTCAAGCCCCTACCCCCAAAAAGCGAAATTTTTAACATTTCTTAATATTTGATTTTTTCGTCAATATTTCAGGTCATCTGGGGAGAGCAAGAATTTAATCCAAGATTTGCTTTATATCTTAGGACAATAAGGTACAG
>NZ_JARPLU010000024.1:0-39571 GCF_032349615.1 Limnospira sp. PMC 1279.21
AATAAACATCAATATCCGGCTATGTCCGGTTTTGTTTAAGTTTTATAGAGCATAATTTAATGAGACTCAAGATTCAGGCTGTAATCATGATGATCGCGCCATTAGGATTTATCACTGGTGCGATCGCCGCTGACTCTGATGACTTACAGAGGCTTCTAACTACCAATCAATGTCCTGGCTGTGATCTGCGGGGAGCCGACTTGTCAGCCGCTCAACTTTCCGGGGCTAATCTTTTTCAAGCCGATCTGGGCGGCGCTATCCTCCGACAAGCAGATTTACGCAGTGCTAATCTGCAAGAGGCTAATCTGTATAATGCCGACTTGGGGGGTGCGAGTTTAGCTGCTAGTAATTTGTTTAAGGCTAATCTCCACCATGCGAACCTACAAAGGGCTGATTTGCGTGAAGCCGATCTCGGTCAGGCTATGCTGGGTCGTGTAGACTTGCGGCGGGCTGATCTTAGGGATGCTAATCTATTTCAGGCTAACCTCGGTCAGGCTTATCTGGAAGAGTCCGATTTGATGAATAGCAATCTCCAAAGGGCTTTTTTATTTAGGGCTAATCTGGAACGTGCTAATCTGACCGGGGCTAATTTGCTGGGAGCAGATCTGCGGGGTGCTAATTTTTCTGATGCCGATCTCACTGGTGCCAGTCTGGTGGGTGCGGCCTTGAATGATACTAATATCAATCGTGCCCAACTGTCTAATACAAACTTGTCTGGTGCTTTGTTACAGGGAACAACTCTCGGTCCGGTCGTGTGCATTATTGATCAATCTGTTAATTGTGCCGCTCCCCCTGCGCCACCACCTCCCTTGCTTCCGGCAGATTTTTGGGACGATTAATCTCCTGAGATAGGGGTTTTTGAGTTTTTATCTGGCGATCGCTTTTCAGAATCGGGTAATGTGAGTATACTAAATGTGGGGTCTAAAAATCCCCATATCCTCTAAACTCGCTAAACCTAGGGTTAGCTTCTAAACATCATGAGTGCCCAACCTCTATTAAAGTTTGAAGTCCAGACAGCTGCTCAATTGGCAGAAGATCTGCGATCGGCGACAACCTGGCGTGAAGTTGAGGCACTCACCCAAAACTATTCCCATTGGAAACGTGAAGCCTGGAAGTTACTCTCTGAAGCTGAACAGGAGCGGATTAAATATCTTAAACATTGGCAGGATCACCCAGTAGCCCAAAAGTTTCCCCCCGGTTCTCTGGTGCAACGCATCAATAGCAGCACAGAGAGGGTGGGTAAGGTCGTTAACTACTGGAGTGCATACGGTGTCGATTATGTAACTTTTCAGGTGGAGCAGGATATTGATTGGTGTCGGGCTAGTTTTCTGCAATTGGTGAACCCAGAAAAATCAACCGCCTATTAGGGTAAATTGCCACTCAACCGGATTTTATCTAAGCTACAATAGCCCAAATCCCCTGCTGATCTAAATTTATCCTGAATGCGCTTACGCTATCTTATTCCCTTTTTCGATCCTAGTTCCCAGAATTGGGCAACAGAACCTCGCCTGCTGCGCTGGTTAACCTTTGTGTGGCTATTTGTCGGTCTCGTGGCGATGTTTTCTGCTTCCTATCCTAGTGCATTAGCTGAACATGGGGATGGTTTGTACTACTTCAAACGCCAGCTCACATGGATGTTAGTGGGGATGGTAGGATTTAACGTGATTGTTAATACCCCTGTGCGGGTCGCGTTACGGACTGCTCAGTGGGGATTATTCGCGGTGATGGGGTTATTGTTTCTTACTATAGTCCCCGGTTTGGGAACTACTATCAACGGGGCGACTCGATGGCTGTCACTAGGCCCAATTCTCATTCAGCCTTCGGAATTAATGAAGCCATTTCTGATACTACAAGCGGCGCGGTTTTTTCCCCGCTGGGAGCGGTTGAGTTGGCGATCGCGACTAACCTGGTTAGGGATTTTTCTGCTAATTTTGTTGCTCATTTTAGCCCAACCCAACCTCAGCACCACCGCTCTTTGTGGTATGACATTATGGTTAATCGCCCTCGCCGCCGGACTTCCTTTTTTGTATTTGGGCGGTACTGCTGTTGGTGGGTTAATCTTGGCTACTATTAGTATTAGCCTACGAGAATACCAAAGGAAGCGGGTTCTCTCGTTTATGAATCCCTGGGCTGATCCCGTTAATGATGGCTACCAATTAATTCAGAGTCTACTAGCTGTCGGTTCTGGCGGTCTTTGGGGCGCTGGTTTGGGATTATCTCAACAAAAGTTATTTTATCTGCCGATTCAGTATAGCGATTTTATTTTTGCCGTTTATGCCGAAGAGTTTGGCTTTGTTGGCGGGGTGCTGCTTTTGTTGATGCTAGTCGCTTATGGGACTCTTGCCCTGAGAGTCGCTCAATTAGCCAATAATATTGAACATCAACTGGTAGCGATCGGAGCCATGGTCGTCATGGTGGGACAGTCTTTGCTGAATATTGGGGTAGCTACTGGGGTACTACCAACTACTGGTTTGCCTTTACCCTTATTTAGTTATGGTGGAAGTTCCATGATTGCTAGTTTAGCAATATCTGCTTTATTGATTCGGGTAGCCCGCGAAAGCAGTGAAGCACAGGTTATTCCCATCAGGCCTCTTGCTCAAAACAGGGGTTGACAAGTAGCGCGGGATGATGCTATGTTATCCACGTAATGTCTATTTTATGATTTCTCTGTTTGCATTAATAAAAAAAAATTAAAAAAGTCCCATTATTTAAATACTACCATAGGTCAGCAACAAAAGCAACCCTCCCGAAACCCAATCGCGGGTGGGGAGTGATTTATTTACAAAACTTAACATAACTAATTAATTTTTAACTATTTGACTGTTGAGATGGGGGAATTAGACAAAAAATCAGGACATTGTGGGTTTAAGGGAAGTTTGATCCAAAACTCGGTTCCTTTGCCAATTTCTGACTCGCACCAAATTTCCCCACAGTGGCGGGAGACGATAATTTCACGACTTATATATAACCCTAAACCCGTACCTTTACCGATTTCTTTGGTGGTAAAAAATTGCTCAAAAATTTGGTTTTTCGTGGTTAGGTTGATACCCTTAGCATTATCGGCAACCATGATCGTGATCTGTTCTGAATTAGCCAGGGTTTTAATTGTAATTAACGGCTGAGACTGTTGGTTGTTGTGTGTCCAGTCCCCTACTTCATCTAAGGCATCAATGGCATTGCTGATCAAATTCATAAACACCTGATTCAGTTGACCTGGGTAGCAGAGGATTGACGGTAGTTTCCCATAGTCTCGAATCACTTGAATCGGCGGACGTGATGGTGTGGCTTGTAAGCGGTTTTTCAAGATGAGTAAGGTTCCCTCTAAACCTTCTTCCAGATTGACTTTTAGCATTTGGTCGCTGTCTTTGCGGGAGAAGTTACGCAGCGATCGCACAATTTGAAAGAGTCGATCTGAACCCAATTTCAGGCTAGATATAACTGTCAAAAAATCCGTCTCTAAAAACTCTAAATCTATGGAATCTATGTATTCTTGAATGCGCGGATCGGTCGGGGAATAAATATCTTGATAAAGCCGAGTGAGTTCTAGTAGGTCTTTGCTATAGTTTTCCACATGGGCTAAATTATGAAATATCGAGTTAACGGGGTTATTGATTTCGTGGGCTAAACTAGCCATCATTTGCCCCAATGATGCCATTTTTTCCGATTGAAAAAGCTGTGAATGGGTGTGTTTAAGTTCCTCTAAAGTTTGCTCTAGTTGCTGTGCTTGAGCTTGAGCGATCGCGGCGGCGGAACAGGCTTGTTGATAAAGTTGAATTTGGGTCTGTTCAAGATCTAGTTGTTCGATTTCACTTTCCCGTTGATATTGCGCTACTACAGCATCAAGAATAGATAGCAATTCATTGGGGGCAATATTGGTAATATAGTCAAGGTGAGGATGGCTCGGTGTTAAGTCAGAGTCCGCAGTTGTGGCTAAAGTTCTGACTGCTAAAATATACTCGCGGATGCGTTTATCTAAATTTAGCGGCTCTCGGAAATACATCGATCGCACTATAGCCGAAGGAGATGTTAATAAATTCATCTCACTATCACCGTAGAGTAAACCTTTATGCGATCGCTCCATCAGAGTAATATCTTTAATCAAAGTTTCCCGAATCACCTCCCTTTCGGCTGGGTCAGAAGTAGTAACTAACTTGAGGCTAAAAAAAGCTGTTCTCTGGGAAAGCATCCGCTGACGACCACTGACATTCACCACCGCCGCATTCACCTTCCGGGTGGTGTTAATTTCTTGCAGGTCAAAATAACTCTCAAATTGTTTCATTAATATAAGCAGGGATAGATTTACTGATTTCATCTTTCCACCCTCCTGGCGACTCTCCCTATACCTGTACTCAGGAAATCGCCAATGACAGGAAAAGAGGGGCAGAATTTTTCTGGCATCCTGGTTTCTCCTAAATTAGTTTAGTGTGCAGGTTTTTTTGATGGGAAACTTGCCCAACCCACTCCCACTTATGGGGCAATGTTAGCTTTCAGAAAATGTTATTTTATCTGGTTACCTCAGAAACACTAGCTTCACCCTGTATACTTGTTTAACTACTGACGACAGAGCCAGGAACTAGCTACCTATTCGGTGGGTGTCCTGACTCAAACAACCTTAATGGTTATTTGACAATCAGAGTTTTTTATTTAGTATCTCAAGTTACAGATTATCAA
This sequence comes from Limnospira sp. PMC 1279.21, assembly GCF_032349615.1. NCBI lineage: Bacteria > Bacillati > Cyanobacteriota > Cyanophyceae > Oscillatoriales > Sirenicapillariaceae > Limnospira > Limnospira sp. PMC 1279.21. The sequence goes on from NZ_JARPLU010000024.1 coordinate 4,672, forward strand.
ATTATTTAAAATTCACGACTAGACCATAGCACAAAAATCGGCTTTTGTTTGTGAAAAAAAAAGTTAAATTTTTCGACCATTACAGAGCAGTTCAGCAGAAGATAGCCTAGTAGGAGCTAGGTTCAACATAACTTGACAGTTTCAGCCAGCCCCTACATTTACCTAAAGCCTGGTGGCAGAATAATGATTATTTTTTAAGATCACGAGCCATGTTACGGAACATATCCAAACTGGAGTCAGCACGACGACGATCGCTTTTCACCTCTGGTGCTGGAGATTCAGTAGCTTTAGGCTGGGTCATTTCCATCGCTGGTTTAGCGGTAGCTTTAGGAGCCTCGAAAGGTTTTCCTCCCGACATTTTAGGGAAAGACTTTTTAACTTCTAAAGGCTTACGCATATACTCAATATCGCCTAAACTCTTGGCGCTATCGGGATCAAGATAGAAAGAACTTCCTTGAGTTTTTGTTGTTTCTGATTTGCGACCAAATAAGCCTCTAATAAATCCTGACATAGTTTTTTCCTAGGTGGGGTGTTGGGTATATGTTAAATTTTATCAAAAATTGTGTTGATTATGATAATTTTTTACGGATTTCTCAATGCACGCTCATCAATGCCCACTTTATGTAAAGTTTGGTGAAAAAAAATTTAAGAAATATTACAAAAAAAATTTTTTGCTCTGGGGTGGTGGCTTTCCTGGCTGATTTGTGGTATTATTTTTAACAATGGAAATGTTGACATTTTTTTGGTAATTGAATAGATTACCATTATTTAAATACATATCTGTAGCTTACCATTAATTACCCCCACTTGTCAACCCTGGGGCGGGGCGTTTTTTTTAAATTGATGAAAAAATCAACTTAGTTAACAGGAGAATTTAATGATCCAAGTTTAGAGTCTGATAACGAGTTTGTAGTTGATTAATGCTGTAGAGGGACTCCAAATTAAGGCCAGCATTTTGATAAAGTTCAGCCCCCCCTTGATGGCGATCGACTAAAGCGATAACCTTATCAACGCTGTATCCAGCATCAGTAAGGCGTTGTACAGCTTTGAGGGCAGATTGTCCAGTAGTGACAACATCTTCGAGAACTACGACGTTAGCGCCGGGGGATAGTTCGGGTCCTTCGATGTAGGCTTTAGTTCCGTGTCCCTTAGCTTCTTTTCGGATAATGAGGGCGGGTATAGGTCGATTTTCGTAGACAGAAACGACACTAACGGAGGAAACCATAGGATCAGCACCGAGGGTAAGCCCGGCGACTGCTTCTGTTTCCAGGGGAAGTAATGGTAAAATCAGGCGAGCGATCGCCACCGACCCAGCGGGATGTAATGTGACCTGTTTACAATTAATATAGTAGGAACTCTGCTGACCAGAGGAGAGAACAAAATCCCCTTCTTGATAAGCGAGTTGACACAAAAGGTCAAGTAGCCACGATCGCAGGGTATCTAAAGCTGCACAAGAGGCATTGAGATCGCAAAGAGCAGGGATTTCTGAAGGGTTAGTCATAAAGGAGGGAAAAGGTAGGAAACAAATCTGTAATCACTCCATCTGATCGTACACTGGGAGAGACCATCTGATCAAACAGATTCACCAAGGTTAATGCCATGAACAGAATTTTATTACAGAGTATCAGTGGAGTGTTAGGGGTAGCGATCGCCTCATTCGTGTGGGTTGAGGGAGTTGTGGCGCAACCGAGAACCCGTTTCCAGCCTTTTGCGGAAGACTTTAACCAGGCGGCGACCCGCAGTTCTGGGGATGCTTTTAAAAATCAATCCCTGATGGGTCAACTTTCGGTATTCTTCGGGTTAAGCTATCCCTGGCCGGGTGCTATTAATGGTTTTCCTGAAAGTTTGATTGCTGATGATGCCAGACGAGTGAATCAACTGTATAGAGAGAGAATGCTCCAGCAGACCCTAAGCGGTCCGACTATCCGCACTGCCGATCTAGCGAACCCATACAACACCTCAATTTTGACTCAACCTTCTGTGATCAACGAGTTGTCTAACGACACTCCGGGGGGATTTTTGTTTAATCCCTAATGGGAGCGAGTCCAGTTTTTGATCAGGTGCGTCATCAAAGGTTAATGACGCACCTGCAAAGGGACTACTGAGAAACAGCTTGATTGTTTTGTTGAGATGCGATTTTCTGAGTCAAAACTTCCAAGGCTTTGCCATATTGAGGATCATCAAGAGTGCCAATTTTGTCGCGGTTTTCGCGGAGGATATCTCGCTGTTGTTCGGTGAGTTCAACGATCACATCAGGCTTAATTCCCTCATGATTAATGTCACGACCATTAGGGGTAAAATATTTAGCGATCGTGACCGCCAAACCGGAACCGCGACCCACGCCACGAACGGACTGAACTAGACCCTTACCAAAAGTGTTAGTTCCGACCAAAACGGCGCGGTTGTTATCTTGTAGAGCGCCGGATAGAATTTCACTAGCACTAGCGGAACCGCCATCAACAAGAATCACCATAGGCTTATCAGTGAGGGCGCGATTATTAGCGCGTTGTCGATCCATTTCTCCCTGACGATTAACGGTAGAGACTATATCGCCTTCTGTTAGCCACATACGGGCGATTTCAATACTAGCATAGAGCAGACCGCCAGGATTAGAGCGTAAATCGAGAATATAACCTGAAACATTCTGTTGTTCGAGGTTAGTGATCGCCTGTCGCATTTCCTCGGCAGCATTAGCACTAAAATTGTTCAGACGAATATAGCCGATATCGCCGACGGGGGAAGGTTTCTTAGAGTAGCGTACCGGGTGAATTTCAATCTGAGCGCGGGTAATATTAAACTCAATTTCCCTTGGACCGCGCAAAATAGTCAACTTAACCTGAGTCCCAATTGGTCCACGAATCAAATTGACAGCTTCATTGAGCTCCATTCCCTCAGTGCTGCGGCCATCAATTTTAGTAATAATATCCTGAGCCTGAACCCCAGCATCAAAAGCGGGAGAGTCCTCAATAGGGGAAATAACGACGAGTTTATTGGTTTCCTCATCTTGGGTAAGTTGGATACCAACCCCGGTCAGTTCTCCCTGAGTATCAATTTGCATATTTCTGAACTCTTCGGGGTTCATGAAGCGGGTATAAGGGTCATCGAGTTTAGCCAACATTTCGCGGATAGCTTCATAAGCCTGTTGATCATTAGTATATTCTCGGCTTAGAAACTCATTACGAAGTTCCCTCCAATCTACCTGGTTAAAGGTACCGTCAACGTAACTTCTATCAATAATTTGCCATACTTCATCAATTAGTTCCTTCGGGCTTTCCCGAAAGGATGCTTGGCCGGAAAGGTGTATACCAGCGCCCGCAACAGCAACAGCGGTCAGCATAACTGCTGTTGCGCCTATAACAAGCCCACTTTTTGATATAATCATTTATCTGCTGAACCGGAAGAGAATACTAAGAGCTATTAACAGCATACTAGCACATCAGATCTGGCGATCGCGGAGGTTGACCAAAAGCCCAATTGTGACCGGGACTCCCCCACCCCCATCAGAGGTGGGGTCAGCTTGATTTTTATGGCTCTACCCAGCGTCCATCTGCTTTGATGAGATTAATTAATTCTTCGACACCTTGATCTTCGGGAACTTTTTTAATTTCTTCCCGACCCCGATATAGGGAAATATAGCCAGGTTGTTTTCCTACATAACCATAGTCAGCATCTGCCATTTCTCCAGGTCCGTTAACAATACAACCCATAACAGCAATATCTAGTCCAGTCAGGTGTTTAGTTGCTTCTCGGACTTTGTGGAGAACTTCTTCGAGGTTAAAGAGTGTGCGACCACAGGAGGGACAGGCGACATATTCTACCATAGTTTTCCGCAGTCCTAGGGATTGCAGAATGCTATAGCAAACAGGAATTTCCTTTTCTGGGGCTTCTGTGAGGGAAACCCGAATGGTGTCACCAATACCATCTGCTAAGAGGGTAGCAATACCAGCGGTGGATTTAATGCGGCCATATTCTCCATCTCCGGCTTCGGTAACTCCCAAGTGTAGGGGATAGTCCATCCCTAGGTCATCCATGCGTTTAGCCATGAGGCGATAGGCTGCTAACATGACGGGGACGCGGGAGGCTTTTAGGGATATCACTAAGTTCTGAAAGTCTAGGGATTCACAGATGCGGATAAATTCCAGGGCTGATTCTACCATACCTTCGGGGGTGTCGCCGTAGGTAAATAGCATTCTTTCGGCTAGGGAACCATGATTAACGCCGATACGCATGGCTTTACCCTGGTCACGGAGGGAGATAACTAGGGGTTTGAGGGTTTCGCGGATTTTCTCGCCGATTTCTTGAAATTCAGTGTCTGTGTATTCGCTACGATCGCCTTTAGGTTTCTCGAAGACGTATAATCCGGGGTTAATCCGCACTTTATCGACGTGCTTGGCGACTTCTAGGGCAATTTTCATGCCGTTGTGGTGAACATCTGCGACTAGGGGGACGGGTTGATAGGTGGCGGCGAGTTTTTGTTTGATTTCGCCTACGGCTTTGGCGTGTCCGACGCTGGGAACTGTGACGCGGACGATTTCACAACCCATTTCATGCAGCCGACGAATGGAGGCGACGGAACCTTCTATGTCCATGGTATCTTCGTTAATCATGGACTGAACTACGACGGGGTATCCTCCGCCAATGGTGATGTTTCCGACCCGGACTGGACGGGTTTGGCGACGGTGAATTACTGTGTCAACGGAGGGCTGACTAGCGGTCGGAGTGGTTATGGGTAGGGTTTGCATGATCTGAATTTGATAATTGCTTAGTTTTAAGAGTGGGTTCTCAAAATTCAATAGGTGTCTATATTAAAGATAGATTGCCACAAATTGGGGACTTGTGGTTGATCCGATCGCTTAAATTGTTTAAATTGTCACGAATACGGGTAGCGATCGCTTGATTGTAGATTAGATAATTGGCTATGAGTGAACATCTGCGCTATTTTTCGGGTTTTGAGTCTTTAGCAGTCGAGTGGACAGACAAAATCTGGTCAAGGGGTGTACCCTTTTGGTTGCGGGCTGAACCTAAATCCAATCGGGTGGTTTTGTGTTTACATGGGTTTACCGCCACTCCTTTTGAGGTGAGACCAGTAGCGCAAGCCTGTCTAAGTCGGGGGCTTGATGGAGTGGGGCCTTTATTGCCTGGTCATGGTTTTCAAGAATTAGCAGACCAGAAGTTATTTTTTCCCAAAATGACGGCGGAAGGAATGTTATCTGCTGTGCGTCGGGAGTTGGAATTAGCCCGATCGCATTATGAATTTGTAGGTATTTTTGGGCATTCTATGGGAGGTGCGATCGCTTTAAAAATGGCGGCGGAGGGGCGAGTAGATGCCTGTGCGGTCACTGCACCAGCGTTAAAATTACCGCCTCGGGCTGTGATTTTATTGGCTTTATTTGGTTGGGCGAATATTTCTATCCCCACTCAACCCAAGCCTTTTGATAACCCCGTTTATTTATTTGATAATTCTCGGGCGGGGCGGGCGCTGCAACAACTAGCCAGGATAGCCCGATCAGATTTATCTTCAATTACTTGTCCGGTGTTAGCTATTCATTCCCATAGGGATGATTTAGTCAGTCCGGTGGTAATTAATTGGATGGAAAAACAACTACCAAACAATTTAGATGTCCGTTGGTTTGACCAGTCGGGTCATGTCATGATTTTAGATGTTAATGGGGAGGAAATTAGCCAGGCGATCGCCGATTTTTTTAGCCATAGGAGTATCTAAAATTTTCCCCCAGGGCGCGATCGCCCTAATTTTTCACTCTTCAAAAATTGCCCCTCGTTTAATCAAATCTTGTTTAACTTCCTCAGACAGTCCCGAATCATGCCATAATCTAGCTTGTTTAACAATAGCCCCCGTAAAGTCCGCCCCTTTCAAATTAGTAAGGGCTAACCCAGCTTGGTGCAAATCAGCATTTTTGAGGATAGCATTATGGAGGTTAGCATCACTCAGATTACAGTTATTTAGATTAGCCTCTGTCAAATTCGCGCCGCACAGGTCTGCGCCGCTGAGACTAGCCAAAGCCAGACTCGCCCTATGTAGATCTGCGCCACTCAAATTAGCATCACTCAACAGCGCCCCACTGAGATCTGCACCACTAAGGTTAGCAAAACGCAGGTCAGCACTACTAAGATCTGCATCACTTAAATCAACTCCCCGCAGGTAAGTATTTTGTAAGTTAGCGCCACTGAGATCAAGGTTACTGAGATGTGTTCCCAGGAGTCTTGCGCCCACAAAATCTTCCGATATTTTCAATTCTGCTAAGGTGGCTAACTCGAGAAAATTATCAGTTTTAGCATCAACTACGGTCTGAATAATGCCCTGTAATTGGGCAAAATTCCAGCCTTGGGCTACAGCTTTTTTAGTCAAGGCTTGTAATTCTTCTAAAGTCTGATGCTGTTGCGCCACAGGAGAGGGTTCTGATTCTAATTCTTGCGATCGCAACCAGATGGCAAATTTACGCTCTAGGATCGCCAATTTATTGGGGCTAATATTTTGCGGCCAAAGTCCTTCAACACCAGTCATAATTCAAGAGAGTTTAGAGGAGATTCATTCAACTTTTAACTGTCTCCAAAAATTGCGCCTTTTCGTTGCAATTCAGGTTGCAGTCGCCGAGAAATACCGATCGCCTCAGTAAATTCGACATTTTCCACCATGATATCAGCTAATTCCGCGCGGCTGAAATCTGTTTTCTGGAGGTTAGCTCCTGTCAAGTTTACCCCACTAAGGTCCGCATAGGTAAAATTAGCACTCTGCAAATTAGCATTACTGAGGTTAGCGCGGGGGAGATAGGCGCTAGTGAGATCAGCTTGGGTCAGGTTAGCATTACTGAGGTTAGCGCGGGGGAGTTTAGTTCGTAGATCGGCTTGAGAGAGGTTAGCCTCTTGTAAATTAGCATCTCGGAGGTTAGCGTTACAGAGGATAGCGTTACTGAGGTTAGCTCCCTGTAGATTAGCATTGGTGAGGTCAGCCAGGGTCAAGTTAGCATTAGTGAGGTTAGCCTGGGCTAAGTTAGCGCCGCGCAAGTTAGCATTACTTAGGTCAACCCCGGTTAAATCCTGCCCATAAAGGTCTTCTGTGAGGCTTAAACCCACCTGTTCGAGAATTTGGGTAAATTCTGCCATCCCGACTACTCCAAGCCACTGATGGGCAATTTCCCATTGTTGGAGGCGACAGTCATTGACTTGTTGAGGGTCTGGGATATGTTCCCAGGTGAGTCGGAGGCGCTGTAGGGCGTTGATTTTCTGGGTACGATCGCCCATTTGATTAGCAATTTCCAACTGTTTTTGATAGCAGGCGATCGCTTTTGGTAACTCATCAGTAGCATGATAAGCCATTCCCAGGTTAGTCAGGGCGTTAAGCTGTCCTGATATATCCCCAATATCTTCAGCGATACGGAGGTGAGTTTGATAGCAGGTAATGGCTTCTTGAGAATTAGACAAAGCAGCATAAGCTATACCCAAATTACCCCAAGTAGCGCCTTCCCGTTGGCGATCGCCCAATTTTTGATAGATAGTCAGGGCTTCGCGCCACAATTCCAAAGCCGCCGGAATATCACCTTGATGATATTGAGAAACCCCTTGTTTAAATAATTGATTAGCCTGGTAGTCCGTCATATTTTACCCTATTTCAACAGCCTAATTGTCTGATAATTCTGGAGTGACGGTTTCCGATGTTTTTTGGCTCAAATACTGATAGACTTGTCTGGACATTTTTTGAATCATTGATTCAGCCACTTGGTCGCCATTGTTTCTTTGGGCTAAAATAGCTAAAATGTAGCGTTTACCATTGGGCATATCAACTATACCCACATCGGCTAACATAATGTTTAGGGTTCCAGTTTTGTGGGCGACTACCGCCCCATTACTGACCCCGCTAGGTAATAGGTGATTATTTTCTGTTTCTGTCATAATTCGCAAGAGGCGATCGCGTGATGTCATCGAAAGTAAACCCCCTTGGTGAATTTGACTCAAAAGACTAACCATATCCCTAGGCGTAGTTTGATTAGTCCCTTCAATATCAGGTAAAGGGTTACGCACCAGAGTATCTGTCAGACCCCAACTGCGGAACTTTTGATTAAGAACCTGAAACCCTCCCAGCCGTTCTATAATCATATTAGTGGCTGTATTATCACTAATTGTCATCATTTTAGTAGCAGTTGCTAAGGCTGTATATTCAGTCCCCGGCGGCTGATATTGCATAATCCCCGCTTCTCCCACCTGGTGATTTTCCGTCATCACCAGCATTTCATCTAGGCGAATTTCTCCCGCATCAACGGCTTGAAAAAACGCCACTAAAATCGGGACTTTAATTGTACTAGCTGCCGGCACTTTAGACTGTTCTCTTAAACCGACATATCCGCCAGTATTCAGGTCTAAAAACATCAAAGCCGGAGTAATATCTGGGGATGCTGCAGCCACCAATTCCAGTTGAGTTTTTAAGTCTTTTATTTCCCGGTTTAATTGCAGAGATAGGGGCAAAATTCGGGTGGCTGTTAGGCTGTTAATGCTAGTTTCCTGTGTCTCTAAATTCTCAATAGAACTAGCCCCGGCGGTAGCACGACCGAGGGAGTTGAGAATTGAGAGAACTGTTCCCGAAATCACCCCGATACCAATGCCTAAAATCAGCAACCGGGTTCCATAAACTATGGGAGAGACACGGCGACTCTTACGCCTTACCACCCGTTTTTTCACAGGGGTAAGGGGTTGCATAGTCCGCTGAGGGGGGGGATATACTTGGGGAGTGATAGACCTATTTAAGGGGACTATGTTAGATGGTTTACCGTTGCTAACTCCCTGACGCGGTGTAGGTTTTCCCCGACGGCGTTTTCTAGAGTTTGGTGGTGGTAGCTGAGGTGTCTTTTTCCGGTTTCTGGTAATGGGGGGTTTTTGTCGCAGTTGATCTAACACGGGGTCGAAATATCCGTTTTCAGGGATATGTATGGGGGGAATTTGACCAGTTGGGGAAAGGTTGGGGGAGACAGGTCTCCGTGAGGATGATTGTGATTGAGAAGTGGGACTAGGGGAACGGCCACGACGCTGATCACGAGATTGAGGGCCTTTTGACTTCCGGGACTTGGCCCCCCATTGGGAAACAAAGGATAAAAATGAGCGACGGGGATATCGGTGAGCCACACCTAACACCTAAAAATCATCAAAGAGGACAATAGACTATGGAAATTACACCCATCAAGTCGTAGGGGCTGGTTCTGCAATCATCTCTATTGAGGTCCAGACTCTTTATAACCCGCCCTTACTTAGCAATAGGAATCGACAGTTGAGCCTGGGAATCAACGATATCGAGATTACCATTAACTGGGCGGATGTTGCTTAACAGTTAATGCCCATTCTACCTGAGAGATAACCCCCCGTAGCATAGCAACTTCTGTACTAGATGGCTGGGCGCGGTTAAATAAATGCCTAAATTTTTCCATACGACTGCTGACGGTGTGGGGGTAGACATAACCGATTTTGAGTAGGAGGGTTTCTAGCTGTTGATAGTATCCTTCCAGTTGGTCGAGGGTGGCTGATAATGGTTCTGATGGTTCTGGGCTGGGTAATGTATTCTGGTCGATGAGGGTTTGAGCGCTTAGTGAGAGTTCGTAACAGCAGACAGCCACGGCTTGGGCTAAATTTAGGGATTCATAGGCGCTACTGCTGGGAATGCGAACTATCCTTTGAGCATAGTTTAGTTCTGTATTGCTCAAGCCACGATCTTCGGGACCGAAAATCAGGGCGGCGGGGCTGTGGAGTAGCCAGGGGAGGGTGGTTCTGGGATGTTCAAGGGTTCTGTCAAAACTACGATCGCGAGCGGTGGTGGCGATCGCCTTTTGGCATCCGATTAAGGCTGGGGGTAAACTGTCTACTATCTGGGCTGATTCTAAAACATCTTGGGCATGAACTGCCATGGTTTTAGCTTCGCAGCTCATGGGGTCACAGTGGGGGTTAACCAGTACCATTTGGGTTAACCCCATATTTTTCATTACCCTGGCGCACGACCCCACATTTAACGCTCCCGCCGGTTCAACCAATACAATCCTAATTTTAGCTAATGCGGTTTCCCACTGAGTCTCTACCATTGCTATCATAACCGCTGATATAATAAGCGAGCGATCAATGTTCTAGTATGGCACGTCAGCGAGCTAAGTCAGACTTCCCTCAGAAAATTTGCCCAGTCTGCGATCGCCCCTTTGTTTGGCGCAAAAAGTGGGCAAACTGTTGGGATGAGGTTAAATACTGTTCCGAGCGTTGCCGTCGCCGACGCAACGAACAGAATTAAAGGGGAAATATCCCCATAAATTGTACAGCTATGGGTGTTAATGTGCAACCAAAACTAATCATACATGGTGGGGCGGGTAGTTCTCTCCAAGGTAAAGGAGGCGTAGAAACTGTTCGCAAATCTCTTTATCAGGTGATAACTGAGGTTTATGGCTTACTCGAAAAGGGTACAACTGCTGAGGATGCGGTGATTCGTGGCTGTCAACTTCTCGAAGATGATCCCCTATTTAATGCTGGGGTCGGTTCGGTGTTGCAGTCTGACGGACAGATCCGCATGAGTGCGGCTTTGATGAATGGCAGTTTACAACGCTTTAGCGGGGTGATTAATGTCTCTAGGCTGAAAAACCCCATTGAGTTGGCTAAGTTTCTGCAAACCTCTCCCGATCGCATTTTATCCGATTATGGGGCTGCCGAACTTCTGCGGGAGTTAAATATAGCCCCTTTTGACCCCCTAACCGATCGCCGTCTTTATGAGTGGATCGAAGACCGCAAGCAGGATTTTAACCGCAAAATGGCTAATGTGGTCGCCGAAACCTCTGATGATGAAGCTGGTCGCGGCACTATCGGGGTCGTCGCTTTAGACCAAAATGGTCGGATCGCCGCCGGAACTTCTACTGGTGGTAAGGGGTTTGAACGTATTGGTCGGGTTAGTGATTCGGCTATGCCTGCTGGTAATTATGCCACAGCTCAGGCTGGGGTGAGTTGTACGGGTATCGGTGAGGATATTATTGATGAGTGTCTCGCCGCCAAAATTGTGATCCGCGTCGGAGATGGTTTGTCTTTGCGATCGGCTTTTGAACGTTCTTTTGTCGAGGCTAATGATCGTCAGCGGGACTTGGGGGCGATCGGTTTGGATGCTTCCGGGGCGATCGCTTGGGGAAAAACTAGCGATGTGATTCTCGCCGCCTTCCATAATGGTCAAACTATGGGAGATAGTTTGGAAATGCTACCGGGAACTCAGGTGTTAGTGGCTTAGTTAGCCCCAATTTCCCCCACCTTCCCTCCCCCACCACTGGGGGGGGTTATTAATACTGAAGAAAACTTAATATTTTTTTTACTTTTTAGATCCGGTGATCTGACCTATAAACTTATATAGTTGTGTTAATTTTTTCAACATTTTTGTACCAGTTTAACTGGTATAGAATATAATAAAAATTGCGTTCTGTCCTGGAAATTTACTGAGAGGCGAGAGATTTTTTCGCCCCGACAATCAACAAAAATTGAGGCAGATAAATTGGACAATCAGTTGATTGGGGTTAATAGTAAGTTCAGAGGTGCGGTAGTCAATTGAGAACCCGATTAACTTGGTAGTCTGGAGAGAACGCTTTGTTAATCAGTACCATCACAGCCCGATTGATGGAAACCTAGGCTAAGGTTTGGGATGGAGGCTAATAATTAGCAATCCATCAGTCAAAGGCTGTAGGATGAAACCCAGCGTATTCATGCTTAGGAGTCCATAAAAATGAGACGGATTCTAGTTGTAGATGATTCAGCAACCATGCGAAAAATGGTAATGGCATCTCTCAGGGATGTTAAAGATGTAGCTTTTAGCGAGGCGGGGAATGGATTAGAGGCGATCGAGCAGTTAGAAATCGCCCCGTTTGACTTAATGATTTTAGACTTAAATATGCCAGATATGCACGGTCTGGAAGTGTTGCGGTTTGTGCTAAACCACCCGGAATATAGGGAAACACCGATTGTGATTTTAACCACGAAAGGGGATGATGAAAGTCGTAGTGAAGCGATCGCGGCGGGTGCAGCTTGCTATTTAACTAAACCATTTCATCCGAAATCGTTATCGGGGGAAATTGTCAACTTATTATCAGAGCCATGTGCGAGTAATATAAATTAAGAGAGTACCAAGGCGATCGTGTCTAGTCCTACAGAAAGCAACAACTTTTTTGATGACTTTTTAGATGATTATTTTGCTGAGTGTGAAGAGCATTTAGCCGTCGTGCGGCGGGAACTCTTGGCGCTAGAGTCCTGTATGAATCAGCCCCAAATAGAGGGTTCGATTCTGAATGAACTGTTCCGCAGCTTTCACTCAATTAAAGGACTGTCGGCGATGGTGGGTGTGCGGGAAGCAGAGAAATTGGCTCACCAAATGGAGAGTTATCTGCGATCGCTCAGAGATGGTCAAACCTCCCTGAAACCAGAGGGTTTTGATGCTCTGATGTCGGGAACTCAAATTCTGGAGAGAGCGATCGAAGCCTATCGCACCAAGGAAAATCCCCCGGATATTGAGGAAATTATCAGCCAATTGGAAGCCTGTAACCCTCCGGTGCTGGCTAAAACCCCAAATGCAGCTATTACCCCCTTTGAGGTGAAGCTGAAACCAGAGGAAATGAAACGATTAGAGGCGTTAGTCGGTGAAGGAAAACCGATCTGGCATTTCGTCTTCACTCCTAGTACAGAGCTATCCAAACAGGGGATCGGAGTTAACGCCATTCGGGAACAACTGCAAGCGATCGGTGAGTTGATTTATGTGTCTCCCCGCCTAAATGCCAATCAGAAAATCCTGTTTGATTTTATTGTCGCAACTGAGGGACCGGAAAATCACAATTTAGGCTCTGAGCTGAAATATCTGAGTTGGGAACCATATCACATTCCCAGTTCAGTTTCTGCGACCAGCATTCGCTCATCTAACTCGGAGGTTGAACCTTCCAGAGGACCGGAAGCGCCAGCAACAGCCGCAGCGCCAGAAGAAGTTGAGGCGATCGCGGTGGTATCTAGTTCTCAGTCAGAGAGGAAACAGTCAGAGTCGGGGAAAGAAACTGCGGAAGCGGAACCATTGGAGATATCAGAACCGGAAACCAGTAATGCTATCTCTCCGACTAAAGCAACTAGCCCCCTAATTAGTGCATCTAACTTAGTACGGGTAGACCTACCGAAACTTGATGAACTGATGCGGATGGTGGGAGAATTAGTAATTACGCGCGCACGACTGGAGGAAAACCTCAAAAATTTACCCCCAACTGTCCCGGCGGCTCGGCGGCGAACTTTACAGGAAATTAACCTAACTTTAGAACGACAACTGCGGGATCTGCGTCAGGGGGTGATGCAGGTGCGACTGGTTCCAATTGCGGAAATTTTCGCGAGGATGCAGTTTGTAGTTAGGGATCTGATGCGACTAACGGGAAAACAGGTAGCTCTGGAAATTTCCGGCGCGGAAACTGAGATTGATAAGTTTGTGGTTGAGCGCATGATGGACCCGTTATTGCATTTAGTCCGTAATGCGGTTAGTCACGGTATCGAATCAACGGAGGAACGACTAAAAGCGGGAAAATCTGCTACGGGTGCGATCGCCTTACGCGCTTCGGCGGCGGGGGAAATGGTGATTATTGAAATTGAAGATGATGGTCAGGGAGTCGATATTTCTAGGGTGTTAAAACGGGCAAAACAACAGGGTTTATTGTCGGATTCTGTATCGGAGACTAATGATCCAGATAACTATGATTCCCAGACGATACTCGATCTGTTATGTTCCCCTGGTTTTTCGACCAAAGAAGAGGCGGATCTGGCTAGTGGTCGGGGTGTGGGAATGGCGATCGTCAAAAACACCGTTCAAGAACTGGGTGGTTGTGTGAAATTCACCACTCAAAAAGGAAAAGGCAGTCATTTTATTATTGATTTACCTTTGACCTTAGCGATTACTGATGCTCTGATTGTGGAAGTTAGCGGTCAAACCTTTGCCATTCCAGAATCCTCTATACAGGAGGTATTATCTATAGATAATCAGGCAATTATTAAGCTGCAAAGTCAGGAAATAATCTCCTATCGAGGTCATGTTTTACCTTTGAGATATTTGGCGCGTATATTTAACTGTGTGGTGACTACAGACGAGTGGGAAAAACTAACTATTGTGGTGATTGGTAATAGCCTTAATTCCACTGGGTTAGTCGTGAATCGGATCTTAGGACTGCGAGAAATTGTGGTGCGGCCATTAACTGATCCGTTTATCCAAAGTCCGGGAATTGCTGGAGCTACCGAATTGGGTGATGGTAGAGTAGTTTTAATTCTGGATGTTTCTACATTAATTGATGGCAAAATCCCGAATATTTCAAAGCAGTCTACTCAATGGATTAATTCTGGTTAAATGGGGATTAATTTACATATAAAATTCCTATTTATTTCGGGGAAATAATATGGAGAAAATAAATTAGTGTATTAATTGGATTTTATCAGCTATGAATATATCAGAAGATACGTCTCAACCCTTTATTTTATTTGAACTAGACCATACCACCTATGGTATTCCTTCTGGTGTGGTTCAACAGATGGAAATGGTGGAGCAAATTACCCCAGTTCCTAACTCTGCGTCTTTTGTAGTGGGGGTGGTATTCTCGCGGGGTCAAGTGATTCCGGCAATTGATCTGAGGGTACGATTTGGATTTGAAAAAATACCGTATACCCTGCGAACCCGACTAATAGTGATTAATACTAATCAGCGGACAGTGGGTTTAATTGTTGATACAGCCAGGGAGTTTGTATCAATTTCCGCAGACACTATTCAGCCTTCACCGGAGGGAATTTCTAGCTTGAGTGGTAAATATTTAGCGGGAATTGCCACTTTGGGAGAAAGAGTGATACTAATTCTCAATGTGGAAGAATTGTTAGTTTTACCGGAATTAGTATCAGAAAGGGGTGGCTAGGTTGATGGGGTGGGAATGGGTCTGATGGGAGTTGTTATTTGTATTGAGAGTGAATGAGGTAATTTGAAAATGGGTAAAAAATCTAAAAATCATAAAAAGGCAGATAATAGTTATCTGGAAAATGCCAATTTTAAGAATTTCCAAACATCAGAGGAGAGGGAAAAACTGAAATTGGAAATGATGGAAATTCGGGACAATGCCGATCGCGTTAATACAGTGGCGATCGCCATAGCCAAAATAGCGAAACAGGTAGCGGAAGGGGCGGAATCTCAACTGCAACTACTCGATCGCGCTTCCCTGGGAATCAAGCAGATGAATAAATCCCTGGGAGAAACGGCGCAGCAAGCCGAATCGGTAGCCAGTTCCACAGAAGAATTAGTCTCCTCAGTCAATGAGATGGCTGCATCCATCGAACAGGTGTCCGCCAGTAGTATGGGACTAGCGACGGCGGTGCGCCAAACCGTAACATCAATTCAGGAGAGTACCAGCAACACCACTAAGGTAGCAGCAAATGCCCAAGAGATGGCAACTTCTGCCACCCAGGTGATCGCGTCGATGACCCAAATGACGACTTCCATTAGAAACGTGAGTGACGATACGGAAAACCTAACGGTATCGGTAAACGAGACGGCTTCTTCTATGGAAGAAATGACCAGTTCCATTGCGGGAGTGGCTAACAATGCGGATGATTTAACGGCTGCATCAGAAGAAACCAGCGCCTCCATTAACGAGATGGCAGCATCTATCGAGGAGGTATCCGCAACTATTGAGAACCTGGCTTCTACGGTAGAAGAGGTATCAACGTCTATCGAAGAAATTGCCCAATCAGTGCAGGGGGTAGCCAATAACGCGGAACAAATTACGGAGGTAGCGACGGACTCAGCCACGAGTGCGGAACAACTCGATCGCTCTATCCAATCAATTAGCAGCCTAACCCAAAAAGCCAATGAACTTACCCGTGCTGTGGGAGTTGATGCGGATAAGGGGGGTAAAACCATTGAAAAAGCGATTCAGGGTTTGGCAAGAGTGCGCGAATCCATGGTTAAATCGGCTGATGTAATGCGGGATATGGGTAAACGCACCAATGAAATTAGCACCATTGTTGATACAATTAACTTAATCTCGGAACGGACTAATCTGCTATCACTAAATGCTTCCATTGAAGCAGCTCGTGCGGGAGAAGCAGGGCGGGGGTTTGCTGTGGTTGCGGAAGAAATCCGCAATTTGGCGGATCGCGCCGCCCAAGCGACGTTCGATATTGCTGCAATTATTAAGGCATTACAGTCGGTGGTGCAAGATGCCGTGAGTACATCGAATGATGGGCTACGAATTGCGGAAGATAGTGGCACTCTAGCAGAAGATGGGTTATTGGGTCTTAAACAAATTCTGGCAGGAGTTGAACAAACGACGCAATTAATGAACCAAATTGCGATCGCCTCTCAAGAACAACTGACCGCAGGACAGCGGGTGGTAACGGCGATTAATACCACTGCAACCCAAGCCAAAGAGGTAGCCATTGCTACCCATGAGCAAGCCAAAACTACTCAGGGAATTGTGCAGTCCACCCGACACATGAGGCAAATTGCTCAACAAGTTACCCAGGCTATGGGAGAACAGGCGCGAGCGGCTAGGGATGTAATTAAGGCGGCTCAAAATACCAATAATTTAGCCGGACAAATAAGGAAGGCTACCTTTGAACAAAATAAGGGTGCTGAACAAATCATGCAGGCGGTAGAGTCCATGCGCCGAGGGGTGATTAGCACGAACCGTGCTTTAGCGGAACAGTCCACAGCAGGGGATCAAATCTCGAAGGAGTCCGAGCGGCTGTCGCAATTGATTAGCAATGTGACGCGATCGATGACTGAACAGAGTAGCAGTGCGAACCAAATTAGCCAAGCAGTGGAGAGTATCCAAATGCAGTCGGAACAGGTAGCTAAGGCTATGCAGGAACAAAGTAGGGCGGTACAGGACATGAATTTAGCTACTCGTAGTATTGCCAAACAAATAGCTTTGATCCGCACATCTAATTTAGAGCATTCGGATGTTTCTGGTAATCTGCTGGCCAGTATAGAAACCTTACAAACTATTGCCAAAAACAATAGTTCAGGGGTACACCAAACTAATGAAAAGGCTCAAGGTTTGCTGTCACATACTCAAGCACTTATGGAGGTTTTAAAGGTTGGCAGTTAACAGCTAATCACAGTTAAAAGCTGCTAACATTGGCACTGGAATGATTAGGGGTAGCCCGAAAGTCTATCTCTATAACGAACCCTCTCAATTGTTGAGAGGGGGCTAAAATTGATAATTAAAATTGTTAATTGTCAGCCCAAATTAAAACTTACCCCCTTAAAAATATGACGATTAGTATTTTTACAACAGATGAGCAATTATTGGTAAAGTCCTGGGATTCTCAACTGGAGAGTATGAGGGGCTTAGACGCAGAATCTGTCTATGGTTGTCCGTTGACCGAGATAATTCCTGATTTGGAATCGAGGGGTTTACTGGCTCGCTTTAATCAGGTTCTGGAAGATGGTACTATCCAAACCCTAGCACCGGATTTTCACCATTATTTAATTAAGTGTCCGCCACGGAAACCCTCGAAATACTTTGACTCGATGCAGCAAAGGGTAACCATTGCACCTTTGCGAGAAAAAACGGCGATCGTGGGTTTGGTGATTACTTTAGAAGATGTCACGGAACGCATGGACGCGGAATGGGAATTAGCGAGCGATCGCACATTGTCAAATTCTGAGCCAGAAATCGACTCTGATATGTCAGTCCATGAGTCCCTAATTGCTGCCCTGGCTGACGATCGCTGGCAAGTGCGCCAAAATGCTACCCGTCACTTGACCAATGTTAAAGCGCCAGAATTGAACGCGCAACTGTTGCAATTGTTGCGACAACAACATCACAATCCGAATATCCTCAACAGCGTGATCCAGGTTCTGACTCTCACGCAAGTTGATATAGTCCCGGCTTTGATTGATTGCCTCAAGGAAGAGGATTCGGATCTGCGGATTTATGTAGTCCAAACCCTCGGACAAAGGAAAGATCCCCGGGCTGTCTCTGTCCTGATTGATATGTTGGATGATGAGAATGTCAATGTCCGGTATCATGCTATTGAAGCTCTGGGAAAACTACAAGCCCTAGAAGCGGTTGATAGCCTGGTTAAAATCGCTGAGTCAGAAGACTTTTTCCTGGCCTTCCCTGCCCTTGATGCCCTAATGCAAATGGCTAATGCTAAACTGGCTCCTCAACTGGTTCCACTGCTGCAAAAAACCCTGAATTGGCAATTGCGCCGAGAAGCGGTTGATAATTTGGCGATAACTGATGACCCAGAAATTATCCGCAGTCTACTGCGATTGATGCGGGAACAGCATCGCAACCCCAATGTTCTTAATGCGACTCTACAAATTCTCGCCCTCAGTAATGTAGACCCAATTCCGGCACTGGTGGAATGCTTGGGAGAACCAGACCCGGATCTGCGAATTTATACGGCTCTGGCTTTGGGAGAACGCCACGACCCCCGTGCTATCCCTGCTCTGATTGGTTTGCTCAATGATCCAGATATCAATGTTCGCTATCATGCCATTGAGAGTTTGGGACAACTGAAGGCAAAGGAGGCGGTGGAGCCTTTGGTTGAGATTGCTACCAGTGGGGATTTCTTTTTGGCTTTTCCGGCGATCGAAACTTTGGTGACTATTGGCGATACAACGATTATTCCCAAACTTCTGCCCCTATTGGAAAATGAGTTGCTTTGTAGTCCGGTGGTATCGGCTTTGGGTAAGTTTGCGGATGCTGATGCGGTAGCGCCTTTGGTGGCTCAACTCAGCCGCCCTTTGACATCGATCGCAGAAATTGTTTTAGCCTTGGCGGAAATTTACGCTAATTATAAACAACTGGAAGAAGGACAACATATCGCTGATATGACTCGCCAAGTCATAGAAGACCAGGCGGTGGAAAATATCCTAGCAGAGATTGAACAAGGCTCTTTGTCTGGCCCGGAGTTACGGGGGATGGTGATGATTTTGGGTTGGCTGGAAGGAGAGAAAATTGAGCAAACTTTAGGAAAACTCCTGAATAATCACGAAGTTCGCGATCCGGTTATGGAAGCCTTGGTTGCTTATGGGGGAAGGATAGCGCCTCTATTGATTATGCAGTTGGAAGCGGGAGACCTGGAAACTCGCAAGGCGGCGGTTATGGCTTTGGGACGTATCGGCAGCACCCAGGCGGTTCCGGCTTTGATGTCTTTGTTGGGTAATGCTGAACCGGAACTGGTGATGGTGACCACTACGGCTTTGGCTCACATTGGCGACGGTCGCGCTTTTGAGGGGCTGTTGCAGTTACTGGCACATCCTGACTCGGCGGTGCGTTTGGGGGCGATCGCTGCTCTCAATTCTTTGGGCCATCCCGCTATGCCTCCACGGATTTATGATCTGTTGGCTGACCCTAACCCATTAGTACGAGAGTCGGCGGTGAGAATTGCTGGGTATTTTGCTTTTGAGAATTGCAAAGACCGATTATTGGCTTGTACACAAGATTCCGAAGATCGGGTTTGTCGGGCGGCGATTGAACATTTGCCCTATTTGGAGGATGACCGGGTTCTGCCGCTCTTGGTGCAAACTTTGGCTCACCCTTCAGCTTCTTTGCGATCGGCTGTGGCTCATGCTATGGGAGAATTGGAGAATATCGAAACTCTCCCTTATCTACTACAAGGGTTGGATGACCCAGAATCTTGGGTTCGTTATCAGGCCGCTCGTTCTATTGGTCGCTATGCTGACACTTTAATTGATATCCTGGAATCGGGTTCAAGTTCATCTCTACCAGAACCTTTGGCTGAACTCAATGTTGCTGAATGGGCTGAAAGTGCCTTTGTCGCCCTGAAACAACTGGCTAATTATGACCCGGCTGATCCGGTTAGAGCGATCGCTGCTGAGTCCTTGGGGGCTATTGCCGGTGTGAGGGCCACTCCCATTTTGTCTCGGTTGGCTGAGTTGGAGGATGAAGGCGGAGACGTGGCCCGTGCTGCTTTGAGGGCTTTGGGACGGATTAACCGCGCTCAGGCTATACCCCCTTTACTCACCGCTCTCAATTCCCCTAACTCTGAACGTCGTCTTGATGCTCTCCATGCCTTTCGTGAACGGGGAGGAACTGAAGCCGGAGTAGCTTTGCAATGGATGGCCGCCGCTGACCCGGAAGAACGTCTGGTTTATGAGGCGATCGAGTCTCTTTCCCGTCTGGCTACTCCAGAAGCCATTTCAGCCTTGCTGGAATTGACCGTTGACCCTAGCACGCGAGAGGCTTGTCTTAATGCTTTGGTGCGCCGTAATTGTCCCGAAACTTTAGAGGCAGAATATATTGAATTAGTCGCTCAGGGATTAAAACACATCCATCCGGGAGTTCGCTGTTCTGTCGTCGAGGTTCTCAAACGTTTTAAGCATCCCATAGCTTCCGAGTTTTTGATTCAAGCCTTGAGTGATGCTGATCAAAATGTCCGTCTGGCTGCAGTCACCGCTTTAGTTTATCTGGGAAATCACAGTTGCGATGAACAATTAGCTAAACTGGCTCGCACTGACCCCTCTCCCGCTATCCGTCGCGCCGCTCATCGAGGTCTACATTCCTCTTAAAATTGTCCTTTGTGGTTAGGATCAGGTGCTTGACGGTTTTTAACTGTTAAATATAGCCCCAATTTTACGGTAGATTATCAGGATTTATATGTGATCTATGTCATTTCGCCCAGACTCTCTAGAACTATCGGAAAGTACCTTTATTATTCTGCGGGATTTAATTCACGACCGCACTGGTTTGTACTACGAATCCAGCAAAAGAGACCTGTTGGCGGATAAGGTGTATCCTCGATTAGTAGACAAGAACTTTGATTCGTTTTTGGATTACTATTATCTACTTAAATATGATCCTGATGCCGATGGTGAGTGGAAATGCCTGATGGATGCTCTGTCGGTTTCGGAAACTTTCTTCTGGCGGGAATTTGACCAGATTCGGGTCATGGTTGATGTGTTGTTACCATCATTAATAGACAAATATAAAGCTGGTTCTCCATCTCATGATTGGCCGATGTGTAGACCTATTCAAATTTGGTGCGCGGCTTGTTCTACTGGTGAAGAACCTATCTCAATTGCTATGGCTTTACAAGAGGCAGGTTGGTTTGACAAACTACCTATTAATATCTACGGTAGTGATGCTTCCCCTCGGTCAATTAATAAGGCTAAGGCAGGACTATATCGACAATATTCATTTCGGGCAACTCCCCCGAAAATCCAGGATAAATATTTTGACAAAGAAGGAGATAATTGGCGCATTAAGCCGAGTATTCACAAGCGAATCACCTGGCAAGTTGCCAACATTACTTCCCCTCAAGAAATTGCCAAATTTAGAAATATTAACTTTATTTTTTGCCGAAATGTGTTCATCTATTTTTCGGATAAATCCATCCAGAAAACTGTTAAACTATTCTCGGAAAGAATGGCAGAATCGGGTTATTTATTTATTAGTGCCTCCGAGTCCCTGTTAAAGTTTGAAACCGATTTCAAATTGATAGATATTAGGCAAGCATTTGCCTATCACAAAAAGCGTTAACTTACCTGATATAATATAAAATATACTACTGAGGAGCCATGAGATGAAAAATATTATCCGAGTTTTGATTGTAGATGATTCCGCCTATGTCCGTAAGGTGATTAGACAAATGCTGTCTCGTAGTCCCTTTATTGAGGTGGTTGATGTCGCCCATGATGGTGCCGATGCTCTGGACAAAATTGAACGGCTGGGAGACCAAGTAGATGTCGTAACCTTGGATTTGTTAATGCCTAAAATGGACGGTGTGGAGTTTATTAAACACCAAATGGCACGCCGTCCCCTACCTGTGATTGTCGTCAGTATTGCTAATGAAGGAGGCGAGAAATTTCTGGCGGCTTTGGATGCTGGGGCCGTGGATTTTGTCCATAAACCTACGGCTCTCGCTACCGAAAAAATGTTTGATATTAGTGATGAATTAATCGCTAAAGTTAAAACAGCATCTACTGTCCCTATTCACTGCATCACTAATGTTAATGAATTGCACTCATCACCGCCATTACCTCGCCCTCCTATTAGTTCCGGAAAAATTGAATTGGTGGCGATCGGAATCTCCACAGGAGGCCCTCAAGCCTTGGCGTTTTTAATTCCTCAATTGCCGGAAAATTTGCCAGTTCCGGTTGTGGTGGTTTTGCATATGCCTGTGGGATACACTAATATGTACGCCCAACGCCTCAATCGTCTTTGTTCTCTCGATGTTAAAGAGGCTCAAGCGGGAGATTTGGTCCGCCCCGGTGAGGTGCTAATTGCTCAGGCTGGACACCATCTGAGTTTTAAGCGTAATCGTGATCAAAATGTGGTTGTCCATTTGCACACTAAACCTTTTGATTTACCTCACCGTCCATCGGTGGATGTCATGTTTCAATCGGCGGCGGAGATCTATAAAGAACGGGTTTTGGGTGTGGTTATGACTGGAATGGGATCTGATGGTAAACAAGGTGCAGCTTGGATTAAGTCCCACGGAGGCTCGGTTTTTACGGAAGCTGAAGAAAGCTGTGTGGTCTATGGAATGCCTAGAACAGTGGTAGAAGCTGGTTTAAGCGATCGCAGTATCCCCCTGAATCAGATGGCTAAAGCGATCGTAGATTATTTATAAATTAGATGTTCTTTAGGGTTTGGGAGTTCTCGTGATGCTGCTCACAGAAAAACAACAGAATGCACTGATTGGATTTATCAATATGATATTATCCAGACGACCGGCAAGTTCTTTATCAGCATTAATTCAATGTCCGGTGATTTTGGATGTTTCTAATATTTGGCTGTATCCTCTGAGTAAATGTAAAACCGAATTTGCCCACTGTTTTGCTAATGAGGTGGCTAATGTCCGTCAAACTTTGTCTGGTTCCTTGTCCGGAGATGCCTTAATACTTCTTGACTATCCGGTGGCAGTAATGTTAACTAATTTACTCCGCCAAAATTCGAGACAACCTATTGAACATCTGAATATTTCTGCCTGTGAAGTGTTGACAGAAGTGGGCAATATTTTACTGAGTAGTTTTCTGCAGATTTTAGGAAACTTAATGGGAAGTCCGATTACAGTTTCCGAGCAGTCATTTTCCATTGACCCCCTAGAATCAATGATTAATTATCTGATTTTAGAACATCAAGAAATCCGCTATGTTTTAGTTGTCAAAACTAAATTCATTCTCTGTGATAACTCATTGGAAGCATACTTGTTTTTTGTATCTGGGGTTATGCCTCTATCTTGTATGATTAGAGGCATTGAGTCTGTCAGCAATGTGGCAGTTTCTAGGGTTTAGATAATGTGGGGAATCTCTAATTATAAATCATCAGGAGAAAAGGCAGTCGAAAACATAGCAGATATCCAGGAAGTCAACCGTCTTGATCAACACTTACATAATTCCTTTAAAAACAAATTTTTAATCGAACCATCACTAACCAGGCTGTTAGTCAGTTTTCAGGCGAATAAAACTCAACCTATTTATCGTTGGTATAAGTATAAAGAAGCCTTTTCCGCATCTCTAGTTCAACTGTTATTGGCAAAATACGGATTGACTCAAGGCAAAATTTTAGACCCCTTTGCAGGTAGTGGAACTGCTTTATTTGCGGCTAGTGATATCGGCATTCATGCTGATGGTATTGAATTATTGCCCATTGGTCAAAATATAATTGATACAAGAAGGCTGTTAAATTCCGAATTTACAGGCGATGATATTCACAGGTTAAAAAACTGGATCAACTTAAAATTATGGAAACAATTTGAACATCAACTCACTCTACCAGAGCTTAAAATTACCCAGGGTGCTTACTCCCCAGAAACTCAAACAGCAATTGAGAAATATCTGGCAGCTTGCGAACAGGAAAATCCTCAAATTCAAACCGTTTTACTATTTGCTTTGCTTTGTATTTTGGAATCGATAAGCTACACCAGAAAAGATGGTCAGTATCTACGTTGGGATTACCGTTCGGGTCGAGGTAGTGGCAAAAAGTCTTTGAATAAAGGCAATATTTTAGATTTTGATGATGCTATTACTCAGAAAATCAATGAAATTATTAATGATTTAGAACCACCTACACAGCAAATTGAACTTTTCCCTACCCATAAACCTCAAGGTAAAATTCACCTATATAAAGGGTCTTGTCTGGAAGTAATGCCATGTTTACCTAATGGTAGCTATGACGCTATGATCACATCTCCACCTTATTGTAATCGATATGATTACACTCGTACCTATGCCTTAGAACTAGCTTTATTGGGAGTGTCTGCAAAAGAATTAACCCATCTTCGTCAGGAAATGTTAAGTTGTACTGTTGAAAATCGCCCTAAAGATTTGTTGGCTATTAATCAAAATTGGCAATTAGCTTTAAGTGTGGCTGAAAATCAAACTCTATTGCAAGCCATATTACAATTTTTAGAACAGCAAAAATCACAGGGCAAATTAAATAATAATAGTATATCTAGAATGGTGAAAGGATACTTTTACGAAATGGCTTGTGTGATTCAAGAATGCTCCCGCCTACTTAAACCCGGAGGACTTTTATTTATGGTTAATGACAATGTGCGTTATGCTGGGATTAGTATTTCCGTAGATATGATTCTTTCTGATTTAGCTGAAAATTTGGGTTTGGTTGTTGAAAATATACTTATTTTACCAGGCAATAAAGGTAACAGTAGTCAGCAAATGGGAAGTCATGGGCGTGAACCTTTAAGAAAATGTGTTTATGTCTGGCAAAAAACATCAATTAATCATAATTATCTATGAATACTTATCTTAACCACCTGAAATCTAGTAACGATTTGGTGACAACTTATGAAGCTGTCCGTGCGGGTTTTGTAGCACTGGCACTGGAGAGAAATCGACGAGCCACACCTTATGTTGCAGAAGCTCAAGCACTACAAGAAGCGGCTAGTCAAGCTACCTATCCTGCTGATTTACTGAATATTAGAGGTATTGATATCGGATTACTGACGGCAGCAGGACTATCTCAGAAATCCCTGAAATATTTGATGCCAGAGGATAAAATTGATGCAATAAATGGTCTGATTAAGAATTTTCTGGAGCCAGCAGGCGCAAATTTTGTAGAGGAATTAGTATTTAGATTTTTATTAACTCGTGGTGACAGTCTGGGGGGTCAATGCGTAACATTGGGGGAGTATTAGCACAAAGGAAATTAACCCGTGCTATTCTGGCAACTCTCAGCATTGCTGGGACAAAATATTCCTGGCAAGATTCCCGCAGCAAAAAATGGTTATATATGACCAATAATGATACAGAAATTGAGTTATATTTACGAGGTATAAGTTGGGAAAATAAACTAGGCAAGCGTACACTTATTTATAATCTAACAGTTCCAATAATTAATAGTAATGTAGATTTATGTTTATTTAATATGGCTTCCACAGAACTGGTAATTAATAAATCTACTGAGATTAATTTACAATCTATCCTAGCTTTAGGTGAACTGAAGGGAGGGATAGATCCAGCGGGAGCTGATGAACATTGGAAAACAGCACAAGCAGCACTAAATAGGATGCGACAAGCATTATATCAAGTGGGATATTCTCCTTATATTTTCTTTGTCGGCGCAGCCATAGCAACTAGGATGGCTGCGGAAATTTGGGAGCAACTAGAAAATGGGACGCTCCATAATGCAGCTAATCTCAATCAAGAAAATCAAGTAGCATCTATTTCTCGTTGGCTGTGCGATCTGTAGGAGTTTTATTTGAGATGTGGACTCGCTAAAAAAACGTTACAATCTTTGATAGTTCCCAAACTAATCAACTAGACTCATGAGCGAAACCCTACAAACACAACTCTATGAAATTGCACAATTTGCTAATACCCTAGTGCGCGAACAACTAACCCATCTGGGATGGCCAAGCGTTCTCATCCTGTTGGCTGCTGGGTTGCTAACCAGTTTGACCCCCTGTATGCTGTCTATGTTGCCGATTACGATTGCCTATATTGGTGGATATGAAAATCAAAATCGCACCACAGCAGCTATTCAGTCTACCTGGTTTGCTTTGGGACTAGCAACTACTTTAGCGGGATTGGGGATTTTTGCGTCTCTGGTGGGACAGGTTTATGGTCAGATTGGCTGGGGTTTGCCTATTCTGGTGAGTGCGATCGCCATTTTGATGGGATTGAACCTTTTAGACGCCTTACCCCTGCAACTTCCGGCTTTTGATACCATGGGGTGGATTCCTGAAAACCTCCCCCATTCTGCGCGGTCTTATCTGTTGGGGTTAACTTTTGGTTTGGTGGCTTCTCCCTGTAGTACCCCCGTGTTAGCGACGATTCTGGCTTGGGTTTCTACCACTGGCGATATCCTTCTAGGGGGGGTGCTGCTGCTGTCTTACGCTGTGGGTTATGTGGCTCCGTTGATTGTGGCGGGTACATTTACGGCTACTATTAAAAGGTTGCTGGCTTTGCGTCAGTGGTCGGGTTGGATTACTCCGGCTAGTGGTGTTTTACTGGTAGGGTTTGGGGTGTTTTCTCTGTTGTCCCGACTGGCTCCGATCGCCTAGTTAACTTTTGCAAAATCTTGATTTAATTATGACTGCTAAAGATGTGGTTTTATCCAAACTTTCTAGTTGGGGAACAGCACCCCGACAATTTTTCCGCAAAGAATTACTTCCGGTGTTGGCGGATTTGCGATTAGCGATTGTTTTATTATTAGCGATCGCCATTTTTAGCATTTCTGGAACTGTCATCGAACAAGGACAGTCCGCCGCCTTTTATCAAGCCAACTACCCAGAAGATCCGGCTTTATTTGGGTTTTTAACCTGGAAGGTATTACTATTTATTGGGCTAGATCATGTCTACCGCACTTGGTGGTTTTTGTCAATCCTAATTTTATTTGGCTCTAGTCTCACCGCCTGCACTTTCACCCGGCAGTTACCGACATTAAAATCGGCACAACGTTGGCAATATTACGAACAGGAAAAACAGTTTAAAAATTTAGCTTTAAGTGCCGAGGTGAAAAATGTATCCCTAGACCATCTCAAACAAACCTTAGAAAGCCGTCGTTATCTGGTATTTCAAGAGGGAAATAAACTCTATGCTCGCCGAGGTATAATTGGTCGGATTGGACCCATTATAGTTCACGCTAGTATGTTGATTATTTTGGCTGGTTCAATTGTCGGTTCAATGACGGGTTTTATAGCTCAAGAACTTGTCCCTAGTGGTAAGATATTTGGCATTCAAAATATTATTGATGCTGGGCCGTTTTCTGAGTCTCAAATGCCCCAAGATTGGGCGGTTAAAGTTAATCGGTTTTGGATTGATTATACACCTGATGGCACTATCGATCAATTTTATTCAGATTTGTCGGTAGTTGATCGGGAGGGACAAGAACGCGATCGCCAAACTATTCATGTTAATAAACCCCTACGTTATGATGGTATCACGTTTTATCAAGCTGATTGGGGAATAGCTGGGGTAAAAGTTCGGATCAATCGTTCCCCGGTGCTACAACTACCAATGGCGCAACTAGATACCGGGGGAAAAGGTCGCATTTGGGGAACTTGGGTTCCCACCAAAACTGATTTGAGTGAGGGAGTCTCCCTGCTGGCGAAAGATTTACAGGGAACTGTGTTAATTTATGATAATGATGGTCAGTTAGTCTCAACAGTCCGCGAGGGTATGTCTCTTGACATCAATGGGGTCACCCTCTATGTTGATGAGGTGGTGGGAAGTACGGGATTGCAAATTAAAGCTGATCCAGGTATTCCAATTGTTTATGCAGGATTTGGATTGCTGATGATTAGTGTATTAATGAGCTATGTATCTCATTCCCAAATTTGGGGACTCCAGCAGGGTGATCGGCTTTATATTGGCGGTAAAACTAACCGCGCTAAGGTGGCGTTTGAGCGTGAAGTGGTGGCGCTATTAGACCAAATCGAGTCGGAACAAACCATCAGCTAAACTATCATTCCCCCCTCTCTTAGAGTAATAGGGGGGGATTTGCTCATAGATTTTACGGGTGAGTTTTGATTAACAATTAAATCAATATCAACGTTTATTGATAGGGTGATAATTACTAAATTTCAGGGTCTTTTCAAGTTAATTTTCTGGGTAAAATCCCCTATCTCGATGCGGAATATATCCCCCAGATACGAAAATTTTGATTAGCCTCATATTCTAAATATCTGCCAATATTATGCTGGTTCCAAAGTTCAACCAAGCCATTATCAAACTCTTTGGGAATACCTCGATTAGTACAATTTTAATTGTACCATTTGTAGTCCAAGTAGTGTGAGCCACCGGACTGGTGGGTTATTTATCCTTCCGCACCGGAAAAAGTGCGATCGCCGATTTAGCGAATCAATTAATCGAAGAAGTAAGCGATCGCGTTTACCAAAACCTAGAATTATACCTATCCTGCTAATATAAACCCAAAAAAACTGGATGCGATCGAGTTAGGATTTGGAGAATATGATTAATATTATCGAACCCGAGACAGATTTTAGCTTCTATTATTATCATACCAATGACCAAGGCGATCGCACTACTGTACAAGCCATAGTCGAGAACGCAGACCCACGCAAGCACACCATTTATATCACAGCCAAAGAAGCTGGTCAAGCCATCTGGAGTGATGTTTATATCTCCTACTTATAACCCACGCTACTTTTAAGCCATCTTTATCCAGTCTATGATGATAGTAATAACTTCCAAGGTGTATTAATTTCAACCTTACGTCTAGATCATATTTCGGAATTTCTCCATAGCCTTAGTATTGGGAAGTCTGGACAAGCATTTATGATCAAACGTGACGGGACTTTCTTGGCAACTTCCACCTGAGAATTACCCTTGACCATTGATGAATAAGAACGCCGAGAATTAATGAATGGTTCCCAAAGCAATAATCCCATTACTCAAGCAACGGCTAAAGATTTATTTAATACCTTGGGCGACCTCAAAACTCTAGGGAGTACCCAAAATCATGAGTTGCGATTGAATGAAAATCTGTACTTTGTGAAAGTTAGACCTTTACAGGATGAGTATAATTTAGATTGGCTGATTGTTGTAGTTGTACCAGAGTCAGATTTTATGTCCGAAATTAACGCCAATATTCGCACTACTATTAAACTTGGTATTGGTGCAATGATGGTGGCAATTATTATTGGTATGATAACAGCTAGGTGGATTACTTGGCAAATTTCCCGCCTCAATATCGTCGCCAGTAATGTAGCCAAAGGAGACTGGAAACTGTCCCTATATCTGCAAAGAAATGATGAAATAGGACAACTTACAGAGGCTTTTAATACAATGGCTACCCAACTACAAAAGTCATTTCAAGATTTAACCACCCTAAATGAAGCCTTAGCAGAAAGTGAAAGCAGACTGACCAAATTTTTAAATGTGATTCAGGTAGGAGTAGCTATTTATGCACCGAATGGGGAGCTAATTTATTTTAACATAACCGCCACCGATTTACTATCACTTGAGCAGGTGGGAGATTTAGAAACCTATAACTTACCTCTAAATAATTCTATTTATCAACAGGAAACTAATCAACCATACACAGTTAGCTATCTCCCCTATAATAGAGCCTTACCAGGTGAAACAGTGATGTCTGATGACTAGAGATCCAAGTAGGCGATCGCCGTATTACCTGAGAAATGAGAGCAGCTATTATTGTGGAAAAACAAGGCAATATTATCTATAAAATTAGGGGATTCTCAGACATTAGCGAAAACCAAAAACCTGCCAAATTTTATCATAAATTACGGCTCTAAACCAAGGTTTAAAAGCCGAAAATCTCGCCTCATAACCGAATTACAAGTAGCTCAAAAACTGCCATACATGATTTTACCGAAACCGGAATAATTAGCAGAAATATCTAACTTGGAGGCAGCCGAATTTATGGAGCCAGCGGACGAAGTTGGGGGAGATTATTATGAGATCATACTAGAGTAGAATGGCAGATTAACAGTAGGTATTGGTGATGTAACCGGACATGGTTTAGAAAGGTGTTAATGCTGATGAAACCAACAGCAGCTCGGACTTAATCAGCCTGACCATAAGCCGATCACGTAAATTTTTTAAATGGAATTAACCAGGTAATTTATAGTAATGGTATGCCGATGAGAAACGATAAAAATTTAACCCTGTATTTTTTAACATTTCCAGATGATAAATTTCATTTAACCGGACAGCATGAAAGTTGAATTGTAGTTCGTAACCATGGAGAAGTCGAACAAATTGATAGAATGGACTTAGGGTTTCTGATAGGTTTAGAAGAAAATATCTCAGATTTTATTAATCAGCTAGAGGTGAAAGTCAATCCAGGAGAAGTGATGGTTTTATATACCGATGGTATCCCGGAAGCCGTTAATGAGCAACAGGAAATGTATGGTATGGAGCGACTTTGTGGAGTGCTTCAGGAAAACCGCCACGAGTCAGTTGATAGTATTTGTGAAAGGGTAGTTAAAGATGTCAAGCAATTTATCGGCACACAAAAGCTGTTAGATGATATAACCTTAGTAGTTTTAAAAAAAAATAGCATAGCCTGAGTAGAGACCGACTCAGGAAGCCGAGAGCCATGCTAATGTTAAAATCTAGTCAACACATATCCTCATTTGTATTGCACTCAGGATCTAAGCTATGGCTGTACTACTTACCTGGATCGCGCTAATTCTGAGCATTCTGCTAACAGAGACATTTTGGCTGGACCCTCTGAGCTTTCTTAATTGGCTACACCTACCGAATTGGACTGGGTTAGCATTTGTGGGGTTAATTGTGACTTGGTGTCTTGGGGAATAGGTACTAACTTGCCCAAAAAATAGTATGTTGTATCAGAGATTTATTTCAAGGTCTATGGTGCGTCAACTGTCTTTTAACCCTAGGGTCCATTTTACTAGTAGCGATCGCCCGACTGTCCGCAAGGAAGCGCCGCGACCGCTGTATCGTGGTTTACTATTAATGCTGGTAGCCACAGGATTGATAGGTTTGCAGGTTCATCGGCTGGTACAACTGCAACTGGTGAAGGGAGCAGAAAACCGACTGAGAGCGGAAGAAAACCGTATCCGGCTGATTCCAGTCCCCTCAAATCGGGGTCGAATTCTCGATCGCAATGGTACAGCCATAGCCGATAACCACCAAGTGCGGGGGGTTTTTTTCTGGCCAAGGGAAAAGACCCCAGAACAGTGGAAACAAGCGGCTAACCAACTGAGTGAGTTACTGGATGTACCAGTAAGCAGCATTTTAAACGAACTAGAACGCATCGGCTACCAATCCGCCACCTCAGTCCGCATTAGCAATAATCTGACTCCAGAAGCCTTTATCTGGTTAGCGGAAAATGCCGAGAAGATGTCCGGGGTGGAAATTAGGATGGAGTCGAGTCGCCACTATCCCCACGGTAATTTAGCAGCTCAAGTAGTTGGCTACATTGGGGAAGCCAACCTACAAGAATTAAAAGCTAACCCCGATTGGCCAATGGGCATGGTAGTAGGACAGTTGGGGATTGAAGCCTTAGCCAATAAAGATTTAGTGGGAGTGTGGGGCGCTCGCTTGGTGGAAGTGAACGCCAAAAACGAGGAACTGCGGATCTTTGGTGAGAAATCCTCTCAAGGGGGTACAGACGTACAACTAACCATAGATATCAATCTGCAGAGAGTGGCGGAACAGGCTCTGGGACAGCGACGGGGAGCAGCAGTAGCCCTGAATGTGAAAACTGGGGAAGTGTTAGCAATGGCGAGTAGTCCACGATTTGACCCTAATTTATTTACTCGCCCCATTACCCCCCAACAATGGGAAGAACTCCAAGGGTTAGACCATCCGTTTCTGAATCGCGCCTTACAGGGATATCCCCCCGGAAGTACATTTAAGATTGTTTCCTCTGCTGCTGGTATGGCTTCTGGCCATTTTAGTCCAGATTCGGTAATTGCGACCTCAGATTCAATTACTATTGGTGGGATTGCCTTTAAAGAACATAGTGGCGGGCTTGGGATAATTGGGTTTCGGGATGCTTTAGCCTTTAGTAGTAATACCTTTTTCTATCGCCTGGGGATGGCCATTGGCCCGGGAACCATGGCTAAATGGGCTAGAAATTTGGGAATTGGTACTACGGATTTAAGATTGTTGGGGTTAACAGAGGGGTCTAGTGGATGGGTTCCTACCCCGGAAGACAAGGAAAAAATGTTTGGGGAACCCTGGTTTTTGGGGGATACTGTCACGATGTCTATTGGTCAAGGGTCGGTACTAGCTACCCCTCTGGAGTTGGCGGTGATGGTATCGGCGATCGCCAATGGTGGACAGCGAGTTAAACCCCATTTACTCTCTTCCATGACTAATACTCCCGCTACCCAACCTGTACCCACAGGATTGGCTCCTGATGTGATTCAAAAAATTCGAGAGGGGTTAGTTGCTACGGTCCAGTATGGAACCGCTCAGGTGATGAATGATGGTAGTATCCCTTTAACTGGCGGGAAAACCGGAACTTCTGAGGTTTGGGGACAGCGATCGCACTCGGTTTATGTCGCCTTTGGTGCTGCGGATCAAGCAGAAATTGCCATTGCTGTAGTCGTGGAAAATGGCGGTTTTGGCTCTAAGGCGGCGGCTCCGGTAGCTCTGGAGATGTTCCAAACCCACTTTGCTGGTAAAAAATAACCACCCACCCAACCGGGTAACACCAAACCCGGTTAGGTAAGAGGTTTCAGGCGGTGGCTACTTCCTCGGCGGGATATGTATAAATTTTGATAATCATAATCAAAAATTTATATAAGTAAACCCTGGCGTTATAGCGATCGCCTTGCTAAATTAAATCTATAGCAACCGAGGAGGAGCCATAGCAGATATGAATACACCCAACTTAAATACCCAGCCAAATTTCATCTTAAAACCCATCAAAACCTGGCTCGATATTCAAGTCAAAAATCCCAAAACAGCCCGGTTAATCTGCAATTTAATCCCCGCAAAATGCCCCTTTGAACGCACTATCAAAATGTTTGGGCGTACAGTTTTACAAATTCCCCCCCTCTGCAAATTCAATCCTTTTTATGAGGAAGTTGTGGCTATGCGATTTCGCGCCCTTTGCTACTTAGCCGATGAATGTGGAGAAGATATTTCTCAGTTTTTTGTAGCCTAAGATAACCTGTCTCTCGCCCAAATTCTAGCATCATCAAGATGCTTTTTAAGAGTTGTTTCTGGTAGAGGTCCTTGGAGGTGACTCCAGGGGAGAACCTGGTTTAATTCCCAGTCTTGATTAACATAAAAATCTATGGGGGGAAGCTGTCCGCGTAATTCCTTAAACCCCCGCCGATAACTTCCGGGACTGTCCCCATAATGGCGGACTTTTTCCAAGAGATCAGATAAACGGCGATCGCCTCTGGAAATTAAAGCCTGAATTACCGACCATCGATAACTTTCCGGGCGAAAATCCATCCCATTGGAGCGCAGTTTTTTCTCTAAAAACTTTAATCTTTTTTCGGCGGCTGGATTCACCCCAAACCACTGAAAAGGAGTGTGAGATTTCGGAACAAAGGTACTACAACCCAGCGTCAGACGTAAACCAGGGGCGGCTTTTTTAATCTCCTGCATCATAGCAACTGTCGCCTCTAAATCCTCTGATTCTTCCCCCGGTATCCCCACCATACCATAGAGTTTAAGGCTTTTTAATCCTCCGGCTTTCGCATTAATGGCAGCTTGGATAATTTCATCATTATCGAGTTTTTTATTAATGATTTTACGGAGGCGATCGCTACCACTTTCCACCGCTATAGTAATACTACGAGTATCTCGTTTCGCCAAAGTAGCCGCTAGTTTCACCGTGACCGTATTGGTGCGAACTGAAGCCAAACTCAATCTCACATCATCATATTCTGGCTGACTCAGATAATCCAACAATTCGTTAAATTCGGGATGTTGAGTCACCGAAGCACCCAATAAACCCAGCCTTTTAGTGACAGTTAAACCCCGATTAATTGCCGGGATTAAAGATGATTCAAGATTCGCCGTCCGGAAAGGTAAAGTCAAATAACTAGCCAAACAAAAACGGCACATTTCTGGACAACTGCGAACCACTTCCACCATATAAATATTTTCCCAAGCCGCCAATTCCGTGACTACGGTGGAAGCTGATAGAGTATTTCCGCGATAGGTTTGTTTTTGCACCTGGGGGGGAATATCACTATCAATAGGTTTAAGAGAAGCGATCGCCCCATCAGGACTGTGATAAGTCACCTCATATAAACTGGGGATATACACTCCCGGAACCTGTGCTAAGTGGCGTAATTTAGTCTGTCGGTCTGCTTGTCTAACCTGTTGATAGGCGCTGATAAAATTAGGTATTAAATCTTCGCCATCTCCCAGTAAAATCACATCAAAAAAATCAGCAAACGGTTCTGGGTTGGCCGTGAGGACAGGTCCGCCGCCAAAAACTAGGGGTTGTTGATTATCGCGCGAGTGCGATCGTCTGGGCAGTCCTAAATCTTCCAACTGCTGTAAAATGTTACTGTAGTCTAATTCCCAGGACAGAGAAAACCCTAATAATTCTGGGTTATTTGGTAGAGGTTCACTCAGATCTGTAAACAGGCGGCTAACTTGTACATCTTGACGGAGTGCTAAAGTCGCCCATACTATCTGATAACCTAGGCTAGTAATTCCCACACTGTATTCATTGGGGAAAGCCAAAATCACCGGAACCGCATTAGTTTCCGGTGTAGCTGGGGTAAATAATAAACGTTCGCGGGCGAATTTGGTAACAGTCACAGTATAAAAATTGACCTAATCAGATTGAGGATATCCATATTAGTGATATTTTAACTTAAACCACAAAATAGTCGAAGCCAATACGAAAGTCGCCACATTAGTTAGGATAATCGGTAGATCTTGAATCAGGGTCCCATATACAATCCTTGACACTCCCCGGCGTGAACGCACGGGGATTCTTTGTTCTACGACACGACTTGA